>JAGOGT010000046.1:2611-7804 GCA_017996595.1 Candidatus Cloacimonadota bacterium | reverse complement strand
CTATGCTGCTGCCCCTACATCCAATCCAGATGCAACGCTTATGAACTGGGGATCGAAATCGGGTTGGATCCGTAGTATGAGTAAGGAAGAGATGAAGTGCTCTACGAATTTTGGTTTGCTGCTCAGATTTGGATAAATGTACGTAAAAATATCTTGACATCACTAGCACTAATCGCTAAACGGTACCTTGAATGGATTTGGATGCACCATTTCCATATCCTGAGAGCTTTCGCTTTTAATTGCAGAAGCTTGAAGCAATGTCTGGATTTCAAAGGAGTGAACTTGGCTATATATCTCCGGCTATATCCTCTTTACACAAGGCTAGTGAGCATTATCCGAACGGATAGGGGTCTTTTTAAGCTGCTCTATGGGCATTCTGCCCCTGATGCTGAATGGGGACAATACTGGGATTGGACAACGGTGCTTCTTTTAAGCGCGTTTAAACGGCATTTGACTGCTGGAGCAGATTTTCTTGATCTGGGTTGCGGGCCATATGCAGTGATTGCCCGACATGTTTACCAGCGCTATTTATGCCACAGCGTAACTGCTGCAGATCACGCGGCAGAACTGCTGGATTACGCCAGGGCCAATGACCCTCAAACCGCTATTCGCTATCTGCAAAGCGACTTATTTGCCAATATCAACGGAAGCTTTGATCTGATTGCCTTCAACGCTCCTTATATCGATATTGAAAGGGGGACAGCGAGGGGACTTTTCCCTGATGCCCTGTCCCGAAAACGCTTTTGTGGAGGCAAGGACGGAGTGGAAACCATCCAGCGTTTTCTGAACGAATCACCGGTGCATTTGAAGATAAACGGTAAAGCTCTTTTGGGGGTAAATCACTTTCACATTTCGGAGGCGGCAGTATATTCGGCACTGTGGAAATCCCCATGGATAAGTACCGATATTTTGCGAAGTAGCTTTAGCAAATCCTCTGTGTATGTATTGCAAAGGAGAGCTGGTGCTTCGATGTAAGCGATGTTTGATGCCCAACACCCTTCCCGGCAGTGATTTTGATGCAGAGGGCGTATGCTCCTGGTGCAGAAACGCCTATCCAAACTACACCGTAAAGGGAGAAGAGAGATTGGGCAATAAGTTTCGGGGTCTGAGGATACATCAGGGCAGGGCAGATTGTATTGTTGGTTTAAGCGGCGGGAAAGATAGCACCTACGCTTTATATCGCCTGGTATCTCACTATGGATTGAAGGCGGAAGCATTTATTTATACACACAGGGGTAGCAGAGATTTCGCATTGGCTAATGCCAGGCGAAGCTGCCAAATACTAAGGGTGCCATTACATCAGGTCTTTTTACCCCGAGATGCCCATAAACGGTCTTTCCTGCAATATTTCAGGGCATGGCTGGATCATCCAGATGCCATTTCGGCAAATATGACCTGCGTGGCTTGCAAACACTTGCACATTCTGGGTTCCAGGATCGCCACCACTGCCAGGGCTCCTTATGTAGTGTGGTCTTCCACTCCTTTGGAATATTCACCTTTTCTGGCTCTGAAGCATAAGGGTGATGCTGCTCATCCCTATCGGCGTGAAGGGATGCTGCAAGGAGCTTTGAAGCTTGTCGGGGAAACTTTCCGGTCACCCTCGTTCCGCAAGGGTCTTTTTATCTATCCCAAGCTTACGGTGCTCGGCTGTGCAGCAGTTTTTCCTGATAGTGCCTTTTTAACGCGCCGGTTTCCCAATGTCAAACCCCTGATGTTTTATGCCTACGAAAGATGGAACCCCGAGCTGATATTGCGAAGTATCAGCACCGAACTTGATTGGCAAAGCCCTCCGGACACTTTGGAAGACTGGCATACGGATTGTCTTTTTAATGTGTTCAAAGAGTATATGTTCCAGAAAATGTATGGAGTATCTTACACTGATGCGCATCTCTCCAATCAAATCCGCCATAATTATATCACGCGGGAGCAAGCAATTCAGAAATTGCGCGACAGCAAGCGCTATTACGCCTCATCATTGCAGCCTGCGCTGCGGGAATTGGGAGCTGAAGACCTGATGTGTAGAATTGATCCGGAATGCTTTAACGTGGAGATTTAGCATGTTGATTCTGGGAATTAACGCCTTTGGTCAGAATCCCTCTGCATGCCTGGTGGAAGATGGCAAGCTGAAAGCTTTTTCCCATGAGGAAAGATTCAATCGCTTAAAGGGTTCGCACGGTTTATTCCCCTCGCAAGCTCTCAGTTGGTGTCTGGCGTCCCATGGCCTTAAACTTGGTGATATCAACAAAATTGCCGTGAATTGGGATTGTGGCAAATACCCTTACAGGGTTGCCATTAGCTATGCCAGGGCCCTTATAAATAAAACCTTACGAGGAAAAAGCGGAGCTAAAAGTTCAGGGGGAGATGGTTTGGGCGCGGTGATTGACATCCTCAATCTTTATCGTCCTGGTCATTTTGGCAGCATGATTCATGATGCCTTGCGCCTTTGCGGACACAAGGGCTTGATTCCGGAAATTGTGTATGTAAATCACCATCTCTCACATGCCTATCAGAGCTATTATCAATCGGGATTTGGGGACTCCATGGTACTGGTTGCAGATGGACATGGGGAAGATGTATGTGTGAGCGGATACGAAGTGCATGGCGGGAAGTTCTCCAAAATCCTGGAAATCCCCGTTCCCTACTCTCTGGGCTGGTTCTATGGAGCATTCACCGCTTATCTTGGCTTCAATGCCAATCGTGATGAGGGCAAATTGATGGGTTTGGCGGCCTATGGAGAAGCCCGAAGAGAGCAAAACCCCTGGCTGGAAAGGCTGGATAGGATAATTACGATTGAATCTGGCGGCTTTCGTCTTGATCCTGTTTACTTTAAAATGGGCTCAAACCAATATCATCCCCGGTTTACCGATGCTCTGGTTGATTTCGTATGCTCTTACAATGCCGATCTTAGCCCCATTGTGCTAAATGAGCAGGTGCAGCAAGGCGATCGGATGATCAATCGCTATTTGCTTCCAGAATATGTCGATCTGGCCTATGCGGTGCAGTGTAAGCTGGAAGAAGCAGTTTGCGCTTTGGTTGGCAATCTTCAGGCTCGATCCGGATTGCACAGACTCTGCCTGGCTGGGGGAGTTTTTATGAATTGTAAAGCGAATTACAGCATTTCAAATCTGAAAGGGATTGAGGAGCTGTTCATTCATCCCGCATCATCCGATGATGGTTCTGCGATAGGAGCTGCATACTGGGTTTCACAGCAAATGGGGGCAAAGCTGCACGATCCGCTTCGGCATGTTCAATTTGGTGCGGAATATACTAATGATGCCATCCGCAAAGCCTTGGATCAAAGTGGGATGGCATTTGTGAGCGTGGATGATCCTGCTGGAGAAGCTGCAAAATTGTTGAATAAGGGATATTACCTGGCCTGGTTTCAGGGACCTGCGGAAATGGGAGCCAGGTCTTTGGGCGGTCGTAGCATCATTGCCTGTCCCCATCGTGCCGGCGTGAAAGATGACATCAATGCCAAAGTGAAATTCAGAGAACCCTGGCGTCCCTTTTGTCCTTCTCTGGCTTTTGAATCCCGCGCAGATTATCTCGGCTCCCAAGCTCCGAACCACTTCATGATTAGAGCCGATAATGCTACGGATTTATTAAAGGAACATGCTGCAGCCACGGTGCATGTGGATAATACGGTTCGTCCTCAGACAGTTTGCGAAGATTTTCTTCCACTTTGGCACCGGTTAATAACGGAAACGGCGGCACAAAACGGAATTCCCGTAATCCTGAATACTTCCTTCAATGTGCGGGGTGAACCTATTGTAAATTCTCCCCTGGATGCCATTCGCACCTTTTGTTCCTGCGGTCTGGACGCTTTGGTGATAGGGAACTATATGATGCTAAAAAGGCCTGGCGGGTGACCGATTATATTCATATCAGCGTAGATTTTGATTGGATACCCGGCTCAGATCTTCATGTTATGCGCCTATATGAGATGTTTGCGAAATACGAGGTGAAGGCCACTCTTTTTTTCACCGGGGCTTTTGCCTCTGCCCATCCGCAGCTACTTTGTGAAGCTTATGGCTTGGGACATGAGATCGGTTGCCATGGCTTGAAGCACGGCTTAGACACAGAGGAAAACTTTGCTGCAAAAGTAGCTTATGCCACTCAGAAAGATCTCATTCAAACTTCCACGGATATTCTGAATCAAATCACCGGGAGCTCCATCCAATGCTTCCGGGCACCATATCTGAAGATTTGTGATACCACCTTCAAGGTTCTGGCAGAATTAGCCTACAAGATTGATTCATCATTGCCCAGCATGCGCTTTGACTTCGGTTGCGGCAGCATTTGCAGTTTGCAACACTTTGCTAAGAGCTGCCATCCTCACTTTATCTGTGTAGAGCATACAAAATTGCTGGAAATACCCCCCAGTGCGTGGATTATCCCTTTGAATATGAGAATGCTGCGCAGTTTCCCATTTGTTATCAGCCGTTCCTTTCTGAGGCTTTTGACCGCCATTCATAACCCCCTGGTCTTTTATATGCATCCAGCTGAAATCACTAATAAGGCTGATGTGATAGTTCCGGAAAATGCCACTCCGGGTTTTTACAGAAACTGTGGAGTCCAACACTTCCGAACCCTGGAACTAATGCTTAAATGCTTACGGGACAAAGGAATTCGTTCCGAGACCATGGCTTATACCTATAGGAAGAAAGGGGCTCTGGATTACAATTATGACTGAGTGATGCGGAAGATATTACAGTCCCATTAGCTCCCATAGATGCTTATTGGGGGTTTACAAGCTACTGCCTTACCGCCTCCGTAGAAATCCTGCGGAGATGGATAGGAAATTAACGCTTGATAGCTCACATGGTACTATGGAGGGTGCTAAACTACTGAATTAATCTCTCTCGACTTGGTTTGATTACTTTTTCAAACCAGGGTGCGGCGAATACTCCAGTCCCAATCCAAAACAAAGCGGGCCATGATACAATAAACTTGTCTGCTTTTCGGCAAAGGCAATCAGCGAAAAGGGCTTATATACATTCACTCTCATCCCTGTTTCCCAGCCCACCATAAAGTTTATAAATGGGAAAGCAAAGCCTACAGACATGGGGCCGCTACCGCCACTATCAGCAGCCAGACCAATTTCCGAACCCAGATCCGGAGCCACGTAGAGCTCAAAGATACCCCAGGCATAAGAAACGCGCTTGTGAATCTGCGCACGTAGCATGGCTAGTA
>JAGOGT010000046.1:0-2511 GCA_017996595.1 Candidatus Cloacimonadota bacterium | reverse complement strand
GGGCCGCTACCGCCACTATCAGCAGCCAGACCAATTTCCGAACCCAGATCCGGAGCCACGTAGAGCTCAAAGATACCCCAGGCATAAGAAACGCGCTTGTGAATCTGCGCACGTAGCATGGCTAGTAAAGCGCCATCTGATTCTACCTTCAATGTTGCCAGGCTTGCCATGGTGCCTTGCCCGAAACCATTCTCCAGGCGTTTAGTGGTTCCGGACCTCAGATATGGCATGTTATAGTATCTATCCTCATTTCTAAACCATCTGTATCCAATCTCAAATGATCCCTTTGCAAGCTCCTTAGCTACACCATCCTGAGAGATGAGGTCTTTCGTACTGGTGGGTTTCAGGAATCTGTAGCTGATGTTCAAGCTTAGTTTCTCATGGGTTTTATCAATACCATAAGCCTCTGAGAATGGCAACAGATCTATGGTGTACAAAGCTGTTATGGCAGTTCGGGGATTATTTTTAAAGGGTATGGCAGTACCAAAGCAGATGCCGGGAACGAAGGATTTGTTATCACTGGGGAGCTCATTATTCCCGCTATGCATGTCAGTTTTAAAGCGGGTGCGGAGTTTTAATGCCAAATTCGCCCCGGCGAAAAATTCCATACCGGAAACAGTTGTATTCAGCATCACTGGCAAATCCAGATAAAGCGACCGGGCCGAGGTATAAGGATTATATTCATGAGTATAGGCCCGATAGCTTGAATAAGGAGCGGTGGCAACCTTCAGATGAGGGTGAATTTGATAGCCAAGCTCCAGCATGTTGCTAAAATGACGCCGGGAGTACTCGATGCTGTCGAAAAGATCCTCTTCTTTTCTGCTGGAAATATGTGCCAGGGAAAATCCCGGAGCAATCCCTATTTCCAGATCGGAAAGCATGGATTTTGCCGTTTCTGCCATATGCTGGTTCTGAAGAAAAGGTTTTGTGCCATGTTCGCGGCTGTAGCGATGCACCAGATGGCAGGCGAAACGATTTTGACTCATCTGGCGTTCCCAAGGCTCGGAAAAGGGGAGCAAGTCTTTGCTATACATAAGCTGAAGCCCCAGGCGGTCTTCTTTGTCCAAGGGGATTCTGGTGCCAATATGCAAGCTCGGGACAAAGGCCTTGGCATCCTTCAATTCTTCGTCATCCTCAAAATTTCTGCCCGTTACTTTGTCATGAACCAGAAAGCTGAAATCGGCTCCGGAAAATAGCTCCCATCTGTGCAGCTTAATGCCCAGGCTGAGCGGCACATTCAGGTAATACCCTGAATGATTGAAATTTACCCCATTGGACGTATAATGATTAAACTGGAATTCGCGGCGCACATAATGGATCTTGGAGCTTAGCTTCAGTCTATCGGAAAGAGGCAGGCCAATTTCTATAGCTGGGGAAAAATAGGTGCGGCGCAGTTCTTCGCTACGGAAGAATGTGGGTTTGGGATCGTGGCTGTAGCCCCAGCCGCGCACCATGCCCAAACCCACTCCGAAATCCACCTCTGCGGCAATGAGGGGAAGCGAGGAAAACACAAACATGCTCAGAATCAACAAGCTTCGTACAGTCCTTCTCAAATATCTGCATAATAAAGCGTTAATCTTTTCAGGTAAGGCTAATCTATTCATGGGAACAAGAGAATAGTTGTTGCACAAAGATGTCAATCAATAATTTACAGGGGTTCTCTTTTAACCTGACTAAGAAATCACAGCATGGCTCTAAGGAATGCTGGATAATCATTTTCCATGCGATGACCATGTGATCACCAGGCAGTTGCATGGGCGTCACCCGGGCATCACCCGCTAAATGACTCTGCGTCATCACATTGCGGGAATCAAGCAGCAGGAGTCATTTACGCCAGTGCTATCCTGCTGCTATCTCCCAATTGTAAGGCGCAAAGGACTCATGCGGGGAGTAGTATTGCTTGCATTCGCATGAGTCCTTTAGCCCGTGAAATTGGCAGTAGAAGTGAAGCTGGCAGTGGGCTAAATGACTCCTGCAATGACATGACCCCTGCGATCGCGGTTGGCAAAACAAGGGATACAATATAAACTAAATAATTCTGAAATTCTCCTTGACATAAACTCAATTATATTTATCTTGTCCTTAAGATTATTAAGGAGGCTAAAATGGAATTAGCTTCATGCCCGGTATGCAAGCGAGCACTGAAGATCCGGGAGTATCATTGCGAACACTGCAAGATCAGCTTTTCCGGAGATTTTGAGAATAGCTGGCTGGCAGCATTTGATTCTTCCCAGCTGGAATTTATCAAGCTGTTTCTGTTGGTTCAGGGCAACCTGAAAGAGCTGCAGCAGAGGCTGGGCTTGTCCTATCCCACGGTGAAAAACCGCTTGGGAGAGATCGTAAGCGTTATCACCAAAAACAAACCTGAGCCGGACAAAGTTTCAGATGTATTGGCCGACTTGGATGAAGGATTTATCAACGTGGAGGAAGCACTTAACATGATTAAGCAAAGGAGAGAAAAATGACCAAGCAGTTATTTCAAAAGACCTTTGGCGAGGGTACGCTCACCAA
>JAGOGT010000045.1 GCA_017996595.1 Candidatus Cloacimonadota bacterium | reverse complement strand
AGTGAGATGGTAGAGTGTGTAAAAAGTGAGATATCTCTTGGCTTGGCGGAGCTTTCATTCTTCATTTTTCATTCTGCATTTCAAAGAGCAGCGCTTTCACTTCTTGCACCAGGTCATCGGGGAGAAGGGGTTTATTCAGCAATCTATTCACTTTTATCTCATCAGCCCGGGCCTGAATATGCCGGTCGCAGAAACCGGTATAGAGGATAATCGGTACTTTGCGGATGAGATTAATTTTCTCTGCCAAACGGATTCCATCCAGATGCGGCATTGTGATATCGGCGATTATGAGATCATAGGAATCTGGCGCAGAAGTGAAGGAAGCCAGGGCTTTGAGGCTATCGCTGAAGTGATTCACCTGATATCCTGCATCCCGCAAAACGGTGCTGAAGAGTTCGGAGAGAGCCACTTCATCATCCACCATCATCAGTCGCGCCGGAATAAAGGGATGGTTAGTCACCGTGTCAGGCTCGATTTCCGGCCGTCCATGTTCCTGCACCGGAAGATAGATATTCACGGTGCAGCCTTCATTCGCGTCGCTTTGCACATTGATGAATCCCTCGTAGCCGGTGATAATCCCGTGCACGATGGAGAGTCCCAGTCCGGTACCTTCGTCGATGGGTTTGGTGCTGAAATAGGGATCGAAAATTCTATCCCGGATATCTGGAGGGATGCCTTTACCGGTATCTGAGATAATCAGATGCAGATAGTCCGAGCCCAGGCGCACTTTGGGATCAAGGCCGATCAGTTCAAATCCGTGCACCTCATGCAGGCTGATTTTCAGGGTTCCGCCATCTGGCCGCATGGCGTGGTAGGAATTGGAAGAGAGATTCATCAGCACCTGCTGAATTTCGGTGGGATCGGCAATAGTGAAGCTATAGCTGCAGATATCGGTGATGATCTCGATTTTCGTGGGAAGAGAAGCTCTGATCATGGGAATGGTATCTTCCACCACGTCGGCCAAAACCAGGGGCTGCACCTTCACTTCGCTTTGGCGGCTGAAGGTGAGGATTTTCCCGATGAGGCTTTTGGCTCTAAGACAGGCCTTCAGGGCTTCATCCAGATCATCCCTGGCATCGGGATGGCTGTCTATTTTTCCTGCCGAAATGGCGATGTAGCCGGCGATGATGGTGATGATATTATTAAAATCGTGGGCTATGCCCCCGGCCAGAGTGCCGATTGATTCCATTTTCTGCGATTGGCGGAGCTGAATTTCCAGAGACTTCAGCTCGCTGATGTCCCTGGTGATAAACACCAGTTTGGAAGGTTTATGATCTCCATCGGTGATCACAGAAGCGCTGATAAGCGCGGGGAAAACCTGGCCCTGAGCATCTTCCAGCTTTAGCTCCAGGTTCTTCACGTCCCCTCCGTGGCGCAGATCGTTTATCAAGTCCGTAAGGGCCTGGTGATCTTGTTCCGGCGCCAGTTCCAGGATGGTGGCGTGTCGGGTGATAAGCTCGCTTTCATTGGTAACGGCAATCAGGCGCAGGCTTTCCTCATTGGCCGTGAGAATGTAGCCATCAAGATCAGTAACGATGATGGATTCCGGCGAAGTGAGCAGGATTTTGCGGGTTTGATCTTCCATTTCCCGCAGTTTTTCCTGGGAGAGTTTGCGTTCTTCGATTTCGGAGATCAGCTCCTGCTGCTGGATGAAGAAGCGCTCAATGAGGGCAGCAATATCCGAAAATTCGTTATTGCGGTGTTCGATGGGGCGGATGAGATTGGGATCATTATGATTAAGGCTTTGGGATATAAGCTTGAGGGGTGAAGTGATCCACTGCTGAATCAGCACGAATTGGAGTACCAGAAATACCAGAATGAAACCCAGAGTGGAAAAGATGATCAGATTACCCAGATTACGCAGCTCAGCCATGAAGGGATTGCTGCTGTAAAAGATCAGCCAGGCGATGGTTTCATCACGCCAGTTCTTGATCTGACGGGTGATCTTGGTATTATACTGGCTGGTATCGGTTTCGTGGGGCGATTCTTCTAAAAGCGACACACGAATATCATAATTCAGGCTTTTGGCCATTTCGGCCAGGTAGCGAAAATCCCAGGCATGGGAGATAAGCAGATATCCTGAAGGAGGGGTTTCACGTTGGGTGTCTCCCGAAGGATGAATGCCGCTGATGGCATTGGCCAGGATCATATTGCCAAAGCGGGTATTATAGAACATCTTCTTTTGAGTGATCAGTGAATCCAGCACTTCCGGCTCGATCACATAGCTTTCGAGATTGCTGATGGATTCATCGCTGTGGCAGTAGATAAGCCGGTGCTTGGTATCATAAACCTGAACCAGAGAATATGAGAAGGAAGGAATAAGGGAAGCCAGGTTATCATCGGCCCAAGCTTTGTTGCGATGCCTCATGTAGGAGAGGAGTTCGTCCCACACGCTATAATCCTGCAGCAGGGAAAGCTGGGTATCGATCTTGTATTGGAAGATGGTATCGATGGCCATCCGGCGCTGACTGAGGTCCGAATCGGCATAGATGCTCATCTCCTGCTGTTTGATATGGAAAAACAGGTAGAAAAAGCCGCCAAAGCCAATAGCGATGACAATGAAGAGAACCAATAGCCGCTGATTGATTCTCACCGGCTATGGCTCCTCTTCATAAATAAATCCAATTAGGGCTCCTGATCTGCCTTTAGCAAGGAACGGTCGTAGGCGCTTTCCACCACTTCGGCTTTCAGGGTGATCACCAATTCCCGTTCTTTCTTTTCATAGCGGTCGTAACCGGTGAGATAGCGGATGCCAAAAAACCACCAGGGGAGGTCTTTCAGGATGGGAATGCCGGCACGGGTTTTGGTTTCATCGGTATCAAAAAGACCGCCGATCACGGTTTCTTCGCCATTATAAAGAGTAAGCTCGGTTTGCGATTTGCTTTTGGTGATAATGGTGGAAACCGCTCCAGGGGCTCCGCTGCTGCGTTCGATGGAAAGCTTCATATTTATCAGATCGGCACCATTTACGTTGATGATGGTAGGCTGTACATCCATGATTACACCGGTGGCAAAGAAGGTATCGGTGGTATTTCCTGCTTCATCCACAGTTTTCACAGAGATGTCCTGGCCAACCTGGATGTAACCTTTTTTACCCGAGGTTACCAGGATATTGGGTTTGGCGATGATGTTACCTTTCTGATTAGATTCGAGAGTTTTGATCACGGTATTCAAATCCACGGGATAGCCGTCGATACTGGTGCTGTAGTCCAATCCCAGATTCATGGTGGATGTGGGCGCTTGAGCGGCACCAAAGAATCCGGCATTCACCAGCACCTTGCCATTAAACACGGTGGACCAGTCGATCCCCAAAGTTTTGAGGTAGGCTCTATCCACCAGCATGGCGATGGCTTTGATCCGCACCAGCTTGGTTTGGGCAAATACGGCTTCAGGATTGGGGGGGATGATGGCATCGGTTTTGATTACCGGGATATCTTCGATGGAGATGAAGCCGGGGTGGTCTTTCTGGATCAGCTTGTTCTGCAGCAGAATCAGCTCCAGGGCTCTATCCCAGGGAAGATTATTGATGGGGATATTGATGGTGCCATTATACCCTGAGAGATTGATCATTTTTTTGTTTACGCTTTTCAGGGTATAGGTTTCCAGAATCTGCACCGCTTCGTTAATGTGGGTATCGGCGCTGAGACTGACCATTTCCAGGCTTTTCTCGGCACCCGCAGCATGGCAAACCGGGATTAGGAATGCGAGTATGATTAGCAGGATCAGATAATGTTTATTCATAATGAACCTCAATTTGGAGTAGTGATATACATGGAATGCTCTTCCGGTGAGCCATACTTGTCGATGATGAAAGTGGCTTTGCCTTTTGCCACGTCTATGGAATACAGATATCCGAAAGCTACCTTGTCGCGCACGGCGAAATCGAAGAATACATTGCGATCCATCCAGTTTTGAAGCCTGAGCAGGTACTGATAAGTAGTGGTGGGGGTATCATGGGCAAGGATTACCTTGCTTTGCTCAGCGAGCATGGCTTTTCGGAGCTCATATTCATATTTCAGCGAATCGATATTGCTGATCTGAGATTCCAGAACTGCGATCTTCTGAGCTGTTTTCTTATTTTCTTCTGTGAGTAGATTGGCCTTCTTATTCAAGCTCCGGTAAGTGCTAAAGGCCGCAACGCTAAGGAGAATGAACAGGATTCCCAGAACAATGGTATTTCTGATCGTATTCGTCATTTGGCACCTCCTGCTTTGATTTCGGCCAGATCCTTAGTTACCTGGCTTATCAGCGCATGGCGGGCGTAGTCATTCTTCAGCTGTAGATATGTATCCATATAGTTCTCGCCGCCCCGGGCATAGCTTATCCTGGCATTCAAGAGCAGGCTGTAGGGATAATAACGGTCAGAAGTTCGCAGCATTGGTTCCAGATATTGAGCCGCGAAGCTGAAATCTTTATCCAGATACATCCGGTAGCACAGCCACCAGCGTACTGCGGGCTGGAGCTCGCTCTTGGGATGTTTCTTTATGAACTTCAAACCTATATCGCGGTATTCCCACATGTTACCCTTGTTTACCGAGAGCACGAAATTCTTGTAATCGATAGCATCTTCGGTATTCGCTTTGGTGAGTTCTTCCCGGGGAAGGGGACAGCTATTCTGGGGAAGAGGGCTAAGGATTACTCTGCCCCGTTTGTCGGTCTTCTGCTTGCTAACCGTTCTGGGTGTGGAGATGGGGATAACCGGACCGGTGGGATTTGCGGCATTCTTAGCTGCCAGAGCTGCTTCAGCCGCTTCTCCATAGTTTGATTTTAAAGATCTCAGGGCTTCCAGATCCTTGTCTATATCCGCCGACCAATCCACTTTGGGGAAATCAGCGGTGATCTCAAAGGCCCAGGTGGAAGTATTTCTGATCTTACTCAGGGTAACCTTGCGGATCTGGCTATTGGGGAAGGAATTGGCAAAATCCACCACAGAAGCTCTGCGCGTGGTTACTCCGCTGATGAAGAACATTTCTTTTTCCTTCTTCAGATTGGTAAGCCAACTGGTGGGATGCGAGCCAAAAACACGATTGCCAACATTCAGGATCTCCGTCCAGAAGTTCTTACCTTCCAGGATGGTTTTTAGCGCTTCTATGGATTTCTCCTGATTCTCCAGCTCGGTGCGGATCTGCTGAATTTCTGCAGCCTCTTTGCGTTTTTGGGCCAGGGTGAAATCAAGCTCCCGCTTCAATGCTTTTTCGGTGCGGATGGTTTGGCTGGCTTTCAAAATGGAGATGGTGGATAAAAGCACCATCAGGAAGATCAGCGCCAAAACCAGAAAACCATGCCAGGCGATCTTGAATACCTTCTGGCTTTCCAGAATGCGCCCCGGCAGGAAATTGGTAGCGCTAAGCCTGTCGTCATCAGGATGGAGAGCTTTGCATGCCAGAGCGATAGGCAAGGCATACTGGGTTAGATAGGCCGAATCAAAAAGCTCCGCTTTCTCGCTATCCACCATTAAATGGCTGAAGCTGAGGGGTTCCACCTGCACATCGTGATATTGTTTTTGCAGATAATCGATGATATCCCGCGAAGCGTGATCGCCGCAGATAACGATTCTGGCCGGGTCATTTTCCCCGGCGCTGTCCATGGCCAGGGAGAGCTTGGAATAGATGATGTCCGGTTCCGGATCATGCTGGCTGATTTGCAGCACCAGAGTGTTATTCCAAATGCCGTTGTCAAATACAAAGGCTTTGCGGTAATCCTGGCCCAGGTATATGAGCAAGGTGCGCTTGTCGGATAATCCGTGGAGCCTGAAGTAATCGGTAATGGCTACATCGTTGGCGTCGGCCAGCTGGTAATAAAGCTGCAGCTTGTTCTTGCGGCGATGCTCCTGCAATAATTCCAAAAGCAGATTGGGACCGTGATGGAACCACTGCTGTGCCCGATTGGCGATCTGAACTTCAGAATATTGCCACTCACGGTTCTTGTATTCATCGGGGCTCAGATTGGCTTTGGCATAGCGATTAATCGCCCGGAAGTTCTCCAGGAATTCGCTGCTTTTAATGATGTTATCATCATTAACGTTAATGGCGATAACGCCGGTTTTGAGGTCGTAGCCCAGTAGCATTGCTTCCAGGGGATTGGTACGATAATCAGGAATCACATTGGTTTCAAATTCATCCAGATTAAGGTTCTCATCCTTCTTGTTTTCTTCCCAGGTGTTGCTTTCATAGTCCTGTGAGGAAGCTGTTTCCTCACTTTTCTGGTGGTAGAGAGGATTGTCGATCTCCACTCTGTCCACGCCGACTAAGAAAAGCTGCTCCTTATCCCGCATCATTTGCACGATGCGGATGGTGTGTCCGTCCTCAAAAATACCGTAGGCCTGTTTGGGATGTTTGATCATATCATTCTCTTTTGCTGATGCCTCTAAGCCATGGTTAGAAGCTGCATCATCCGTTTCTTGTTATTGGCGAAGTTCATGGCGGTTTTGTTGGTGATTACGCCGCGTTTATATAATTCCTGAAGATCCTGTTCCAAAGTACACATACCGTACCTCTTCCCTTCGATCATCATTTGGTAAATCTCTCCAATGTTTTTGTTGCGGATTGCCGCCTGCACCGAGGCATCCACTGATAATATCTCCTTGGCCATCACCAGTTTGCCGTCGATGGAGGGGACCAGCTTCTGGCTCATGGTAACGGTTAGCACGTCAGCCAGGCGATTACGGATACGCTCTTGCTCCTCGGGCGGAAATTCTGCGATAATCCTGTGAATGCTATCGATGGCAGAGCTGGTGTGCAGAGTGGTGAAAGCTTTGTGTCCGCTATCCGTGATTTCCAGAACCGTAGCAATAGTGCGGGGATCACGCATTTCCCCCACGATGATGATATCGGGATCCTGACGCAGCGCTTCTATCGCCCCGCGTTCAAAGGATAGCACATCCGGACCCACTTCACGGTGGCGTACCAGGCTAAGCTTGGACTTGTGAATGTGCTCAATGGGGTGCCCGATGATAACTATATGAGCGTTGTTTTCCCGGTTATTAAGGTCGATAATGGCATCCAGAGTAGTGGATTTTCCGCTGCCGGTGATCCCTGTGATCAGCACCAGGCCTATCTTTTCGGTTTTCAGATTCATCCGTTCTTCGATAGGTTTGGGAATCCGTAGTGATTCCATGGAATAAATTTTGTCATTGATGCGGCGGAAGTTTGCTGCCAGGCTGCCGCGGTCAAAATATGCCGTACCTCTGAATCTGGCTTCGCGATCCTCAACTGCAAAGGACAGTGAAAAGTCCTGGCTTTTATCTGAAATCAGGCCTAAACGTTGCTTGGGGCTTAGCCAACTGAGGATAATGCAGGTGTATTCCAATTCACTGTATTCGCCGAATTCCGGATAGGGTTTCTTAGAGCCATAGAGCCGCATCCACACAATCTTATTAGCTCCCGGTGCACCAAAATCCACGTCAGATGCATTTAGCTCCCGCATTCTTTGCAGCCAGGCATATAGTGTTTCCCTGGCCTCTCGGGCTTGATCAGGATGATCGGTAAGCCACTTATCCAAAAGAGGGATTTGATCCTCACTCCGGAAATTCTCCGGTACCAGTTTATGCAGTTCTTCCTTAAAACTCAAAGCCATCGTTACCCCTCTTTATGAACCTGTTTTATCAGAACTGAAGCCGGTGTAGAGCCCAATTTTGATCACGGAGCGACGCCACTTGCTATAAAGGCATTGGATCAGATTGATCATGTAGCGTTTGGTGAGGGTTTCGTCATTATAAGTAAAGAATTCCAGGATCTTCTGGCGACGGAAGTGGCGAAGCTGCAGCTCGGATTGCGCTTTCAGGATGGTGAAACCGGCTGCGGGATTTACGAAGGTTTCCTCGCCCCAGATATCGCCCTCTTTCAGGGTATCCACCACGGCGCTATTATGGATTACGTTCA
>JAGOGT010000044.1 GCA_017996595.1 Candidatus Cloacimonadota bacterium | reverse complement strand
ATTCATGCCGATATGCACGGCTCCATCCAAAACGATAATCGTGGCAGGTTCCGCTCCACAATTCCGGCAAACGCCTTCCAAGTGGGAAAGTACTTCCAGATTGCGGGGATAGGGCAGGCCGTGAGTTAGCACCGTGGATTCCAAGGCCAAAAGCGGAGTACCGTTTTTTTGGGCTTGGGACACCCGGTCAGAGAATAGTAGCGGGAAAACTTCTTCTTTCATAGAAACGGCTGTCTTCATTCAAGTGCAAGGGAGAATTTGGTGGGGAGAATAGCTTAGCGCTTGGCGTAGCTGGAGTCGGGTACTTCCTCGGTGATGATTTGAACTTCCACAGGGATAACTCCCGCAGCCAGCATATCGATTTCTTTGGCGGCAGCATAGGATAGATCGAGATCTCTGCCAGGGGGGAAAGGACCGCGATCATTAACGCGGACGTGCACGGACTTGCCGTTTTTGGGATTGGTAACTTTGAGGAGGGTTTGAAAGGGGAGATCTTTGTGTGCGCAGGACATGGCATAGTGATCGTATCTTTCACCACTTGCCGTTTTACGTCCATGGAATCGCTTTCCATAATAGGTTGCGATCATGGTTTCGCCGGGTGGAGCTCCCGGGGGCTCCTGAGTTTGCAGTGAATCTATCACCAGCTCAGTTTGACTGATGGCAACAGTTTCAGTTTCGGGGCTTGTTACAGATTCTGCGATAATGGGCATCACAACCATGAGCTGAAATCCCAGAAATGTAACCAGCAGTTTTTTACTTATCTTCTTCATATTGTTCCAATGTTTTTAGTATGAGGGGAGGAAAATTGGGAGGGCGATATCTGTCAAGACATATTTTACTTATGTACATATATACGTATGATATACATGTACTTATACCTTACGTCTGTAAGCTTATTCACTTTATCATTTGTGTATTCAAAGCCTGATTATAAGATAATTATTAGCAGGGATATATTTTGCCTAAAGGCGCACCCTTTAGTTACTTGGGAATCCATGAAATAGTTTTACTTTTCGATGAAAACAATGCCGGATATGCCTTCGATTTGCTTATCACCCGCTGCGAGGTGGCCGAAAAGGATTTTCTGATTGGTTTTGGCCAAGCAGGGCTGGGGACTACTATCCGCATTGATGATAATCGTCAGCTTTTCATGCCGGTCTTCACGCTCAAAAGCAAGCAGACTGCTCCCGGTTTCAAGGAAGCTGAAGCTACCTTCCGATAAGGCTGGGTGCTCTTTGCGGAGCAGGATCAAGGCCTTATAGTAATCCCGGTAGGCACAGAGTTCCGGATCCTCGAGGTACTTCCAATTGAAGGGACGGCGGTTATCCGGGTCTTTGGCACCCGGCAGCGCAATCTCGTCCCCATAATAGATGTGGGGAGCGCCGATAAAGCACATCTGGAAGAGCACCGCGAGTTTGATCAGGGCGGTGTTTCCCTTGGCCAGGCTGAAGATTCTAAGGGTGTCGTGGCTGCCCAGGAGATTCATCATCGCCTGCAGGGCATGCCAGGGATATAGGGCCAGGCCTGTTTCAATCTGCTTCACGAATTCCCTTTTGCTGATCTGGCCGAGGATAAAGTAATCGATTACAGGATTCTTGAAGCAGGCGTAGTTCATTACCGAATCGAAGTATCTGGCAGAAATCCAGTCTTCCGCATGATGCCATATTTCGCCTACAATCCAGGCATCAGGCTTGGCCTTTTTCACTTCCCTGCGAAATAGTTCCCAAAACCAGAAGGGCACTTCGTCCGGTACATCCAGGCGAAAGCCATCGATGCCAATATCCAGAAGCCACCATTTTACGGCCCCCAGCAAATAATCCACCAAAGGCCAATTGGGAGAGGCATCTTTGATATCGCGGATGGCATTTTCATCGGGGTGAGGACGAGCCAGATCATAATTCAGATCGGGCATGTCTTTGATACCCCACCAGCATTGATAGTACTCCTTGGGCTTGAAATCAGGCGGTAACGGCTTGGGCAGCGGCCATTTAAACCAATCGTACCAGTTCCAGTATGGCGAGGCTTCGCCTATCTCCACGCAGTCCCGGAATGCCCAAAAAGTTTCACCGGTATGATTGAAAGCCACATCCAGAATTATCTTTATGCCTTGCTGATGGGCAATCTCCACGAAATCTATCATTTCCTGGGTAGTGGAAAATTGGGGATCGATGCTGTGATAATCTGCGGAATCATACTTATGATTGGATTTGGCCTGCCAGAGAGGATTGAAATAAATAGTGTTGATGCCTAAGTCCTTTAGATAGCTAAGCTTGCTTTGCACTCCCGGAATATCGCCACCGTAAAATGACCACCAGTCTGGCTTGGCCTCGGGTAGATAGGGACTTTGCTTCAGCCCCGAAACGTCGTACCAATCGTCCACAAAGTGGTAATACTCCTTTTCCGGAGGCAGGAATTCACCCTCTGGCGGAGGAGTTTTGCAATCATGATAGTACCACTGGCTGAAATCGGGATTCTTATGCCGGTCGCCATTACAGAAACGATCGGGAAATATCTGATAGATAATGCTCTTCCCCACCCACTGTGGAACTTCGAAAATCTCTTCCCCTGAAACATTTATGATGATAGGCGTATCCATGCCTGCTTCGGTATGCAGCCCTTTGGCATCCAGATACAGGCGTTTATGATGATGGTTAATCTCAATGAAAAATGAGAAATCAGGGAAATGCTTAAGCCCTGCCATCTCCGCGTCCAACAGCAGCTGATACACATCGCTGATTGCGGTGCCGCCGATTCTTCTCAGGCTTATGCGCTTATCTTGTTGCTGTAGAAATACTTTATCCGCCATTCCCGCAGGCCAGGTGAAACGTAATTCGCCTCCAAGCTCACTGCTCCGAATAAACTGCACAAAATCTGATACAGGCTTATGCAGATAGAGCTCGGGCAATTTATCCCACTGCAGCCGGGCTTGTTCCTCGGGATAGATGATAAGTACCGAATTGTAGCCACCATAGGGATCCGGCGCTTTGATGGCACAATTCTCATCATGCATCCACACGCCGTCCACTATCAGTTTATAGTGATATTTGCCCACCGGTATCTCCAGCACATGCTGAAATATCCCCCCCAGATCTTGCATGGGAATGATCTTCCAAGCTGAAAAATCACCTGCCAGGCCTACAGTATGTTCACCGGCAGTGAGAGGAGAATAGGTGAAACGATAAAGACTCATTTTGCTGCTGCTTTTCTGCGGGTACCGGCTTTTTTAGGCTTCGGCACGGCTTGTTCGCGATCGTAATGCTGTTTCAAATGAATCCCCGTGGCCGAATCTGGGCAATTTATGATCTCTTCGGGAGTACCGGTGAAAATAACCTTTCCACCCTCATCTCCACCCTCGGGACCCAGATCGATGATCCAATCCGCACTTTTAATCATGTCCAGATTATGTTCGATAACCACAACGGTATTCCCCATGGCAACCAGTTTCTTAAGCACTTGCAGCAGCCGGTTGATATCCTCAAAGTGCAATCCCGTGGTAGGTTCATCCAGCAGATAGAGGGTATTACCGGTGGAAACTTTGCTCAGTTCGCGGGAAAGCTTGATGCGCTGTGCTTCGCCTCCAGAAAGCGTGGTGGAGGGCTGACCGATCTTGATGTAATCCATGCCCACTTCGTGCAGGGTAAGCAATTTCTGCCGGATGGAGGGCACAGCCTCGAAGAATTCCACCGCTTCCTGCACATCCATATCCAGAACTTCGGCAATGTTTTTGCCTTTATAGCGCACGGATAGCGTTTCCTGATTGTATCTTTTGCCTTTGCAAACCTCGCAGGTAACAAAGATATCGGCCATAAAGTGCATTTCGATCTGTTTCACTCCAGCCCCTTCGCAAGCTTCACAGCGTCCGCCTTTCACATTAAAGGAAAAGCGTCCGGGTTTATAGCCCCGAATTTTAGACGCGGGGAGTTCCGCAAAGAGATTGCGGATAGGATCAAAGAGCTTGATATAAGTGCAGGGATTAGACCTCGGAGTGCGTCCGATAGGCTGCTGGTCGATGGCAATAATCTTGTCGATATGCTCAATGCCGGTAATCGCATCTACAGCCCCCACCTTGTGCGTGGTGCGGAAAAAATGATTATGCAGATAGGGATAGAGGGTCTGATTGATCAGGCTGCTTTTCCCGCTTCCCGAAACGCCGGTGATGCACACAAACAGTCCTATCGGGATCTCGATATTGAGATTTTTCAGATTATTGTGCCGTGCATTATTGATCCCGATCACACGGGCATCGGGTTTGATCCTTATATCGGGAATGAGTATCTTTTTGCGGCCCGAAAGATATGCTCCCGTAAGCGATGTGGGATGATTGATGAGTTCATCTACATTTCCCACGGCTACGATTTCGCCACCGTAGATCCCCGCTTTGGGGCCAAAATCTACTATCCTGTCCGCGCCGCGCATCGTATCTTCATCATGCTCCACCACGATCACCGAATTCCCCAGATCCCGAAGCTGCAGCAGCATATTCAGCAGCTTGGCATTATCCCTTTGATGCAGGCCAATGCTGGGTTCATCGAGGATGTACATCACTCCCACAAGCTGACTGCCAATTTGACTGGCCAGTCTGATCCGCTGCGCTTCCCCACCGGAAAGAGTAGGCGAACGGCGATCCAGCGTAAGGTAATGCAATCCCACACTCAGCAGAAAGCCAAGTCTATTGGTTATCTCTTTCAGAATTTCTTCTGCGATGATTTTGCGATTGCCTTTCAGATCCAGTTTACTGAAAAATTCATGAGCTTGACTGATACTAAGAGAAGTAGTGTCACCAATGTTCAGGTCCTTAATTCTTACCGCCAGAGACGATGCTTTCAGCTTTTTCCCCTCACAATCCGGACAGGGCTTATCGCTGATAAATTGCATGTAATAGCGCCGCATTTCCTCGGAAGTAGTTTCGTGCATTCTGCGTTCAAGCTGGGGTATAACTCCTTCAAAACGCATCATAAATTCGCCACTGCCCCGCTCATTTTGCCAGGCAATCTTGAATTTCCGGCCCTTGGAACCATAGAGAACCAATTGCTTCACTATTTCCGGAAGCTGGTACCAGGGAGTTTGCAGCGAGAAACTATAGGCATGAGCCAGATTGCGGATCGTATTCATGGTCCAGCTTTGCTGCTTCGCTTCCAGTCTCCCCCATGCTGCCACAGCACCTTCCATTATGCTCAGCTCGGGATTTGGCACTACCAGATCAGGATCAAACTCCAGCTTGTAGCCAAGCCCGTTGCAAGTGGTGCAGGCTCCGATGGGGCTATTGAACGAAAAACTCTGAGGAGATAATTCTTCAAAACCGATATTGCAGTTCGGGCAGGAATTCTGCGAGGAGAGGATGGTGGTATTATCCTGCGTCTGTTCCTCACCTGCGATTATTTTAATTGTACCTTCGGCAAGCTTCAAGCCCAGTTCCAGCGAATCGCTCATTCTGCTTTCGATTCCAGGTTTGATCACAATGCGATCGATCACCACGTCGATATTGTGCTTGCTTTTCTTGTCCAGTATGATCTCCTCGTCCAGCGAACGCATCTTGCCATTGATGATCACGCGGACAAAGCCTTCCTGACGAAGCTGCTCCAGTTCATCCTTGTGCTCGCCTTTACGGTTCTGAACCAGGGGGGCCACGATCTGCAGCTTGGTTCCTTCGGGATGCTCCATCAGGTGTTCCACCATCTGATCGATGGTAAGCGAACCAACCGGGCGTCCGCAACTATGGCAATACTGCTTGCCAATGCGGGCATAAAGCACCCTCAGGTAATCGTAGATCTCGGTGATGGTCCCCACCGTGGAGCGGGGATTCTTGCTGGCTGATTTCTGCTCAATGGCAATCGCCGGGGATAAACCCTCGATGTAATCAACCTTGGGCTTCTCCATCTGCCCCAAAAATTGCCGGGCATAGGCTGAAAGTGATTCCACGTAACGCCTTTGCCCTTCCGCATAGAGAGTATCAAATGCCAATGATGACTTTCCGGAACCGGATACTCCGGTGAATACGACCAGTTCGTTCCTGGGCAATTCCAGATCTATGTTCTTTAAGTTATGTTCACTTGCACCTTTAATAATTATCTTTGTCTTCACTGCTCACCTCTTTTGTGCATGATTTTGGAGCTTGGCTGGCTGTCAAATGAATTCAGTTATCCAGGAAGAATTCCTGCAAGGTTCCCCCCTTAGACGGGCTGAAGCTATAGAGAACTCTGGATCACTATGCAAACGCAACAAAACCTTCTTCTTCCATAGAACCCCATAATCCCCATGCAACTCATCGGCTACCCGCCTCCAATGAAATTCATTGGTGCTTCTCAGGAAGATCTGCTGATACCATCCCATGGGTTCTATGGAGGATGGAGGGAAGGCTTTATGCAGGAGCCTCCGGGCAATTTGTACAATCACCCGAAGCTGAATTAAAGCCAGTTATGGAACAATTCTTGTATATTAGCTTTATTGAATAAAATGGGAGGAACCATGAACGTTCTGATCAACATAAAATTGATAAAACCCATGCTCTTGATAATGCTGTTGGTACTGACCGCTATCCCGCTGCTGTCAGTTTTTGTGCAGCCGCAAACTGCGCTGCAGGCTGCGGAAAACTGGTTGCGCGCACAGCCTTCAGCCACAAAAGCAGAGCTGGGTACACCGACAATAAAGAGCTATATAAATAGCAGCTTCCGCAGCAGCTCAGATTTTTACGATGCAGAAAAAGCCGAACTTCCTCTGCTCTATCTGGTGGAATATCCCAATGGCAGCTTCGTGCTGCTCTCTGCCGATGACAATTCTATTCCGGTTTTGGGCTATAATAATGAAGCCCAAACGCCCAAAGCTTCATACCCTCCCGCTTTGCTGGAGTGGGTTCAGTATTATGCCGATCAGATCGCAGCGCTGAAGACAGCGCCAATTGACCTGCCCGAATACCAGCACCAGTGGCAGCAATTGCTGCGTGGCAGATTCACCTCCGATACCAGAAACGAACGTTCGGTGCAGCCTCTGATGACTACTAATTGGGATCAGGGCTGGCCCTATAATGAGCTTTGCCCCGCCGATCCCGAAGGTCCCGGCGGGCATGTATATGCAGGCTGCGTGGCTACAGCCATGGCCATGGTGATGAAATATTGGAATCATCCCACCACCGGCGTGGGTAATAACTCCTATTACGCCATGGGTTACGGCTATCAAAGCGCGAATTTTGGCGCCACCACCTACCTTTGGGACGAAATGCCTGATGCCGTGGGGGGATCGAATATCCCAGTGGCAACGTTACTATATCACCTGGGGGTTTCCGTAAATATGGGCTATGCCCCGGATGGTTCCGGCGCACAGAGTTATGATGCTGCCGATGCCATGGTGGATCATTTCCGCTATCCTCAGGCAGAGATCGTGAATCGTACCAGCTATTCCCTGGCCAATTGGAACGCCCTGCTGAAGAGTCAGATAGATAATGGCAGCCCTGTATATTACAGCGGTCATGGAGCTGGCGGTGGACATGCCTTCGTGATTGATGGCTATGACACGGCGGATTACTTCCATTTTAATTTTGGCTGGAGCGGTTCCAGCAACGGCTACTACTACGTTACCAATATCAATCCCAGCGGGGATTTCAATCAAAGCCAATCGGCCATTATCAATACTATTCCGGAGAATTACAGCATTGCCAATACCAAAGTACGCATGCATGCCGCCAATGCCACCGTGGGCGATTATTTTATGTTGCGCCTGAATACCAATCCCATACTGGGAAGCTGGAATGTGAATCACTACGAATTCAATCTCCACTATGATCATAATTTCCTTAATTTTAATGGTGCTGATCTTGCCGGAACCATTTCTGCTGCGGGATCAGTATCAGTTACCAATCCCGAGCCGGGAATCCTGGCCGTAAGCTGGAATGGCCCTGCCAATCTGGTTGGCGGTGGCAATCTGATCAATTTCTCTTTCACTCCTGTGGATCAGGG
>JAGOGT010000043.1 GCA_017996595.1 Candidatus Cloacimonadota bacterium | reverse complement strand
GCCCGCACTTAGCCATGCGGGCATTATTATATAACCGAAGCGTATATTTACACTTCCATTACTTCTTTTTCTTTGGCCTTTTCGGCTTCATCGATCTTCTTGACCCAGTCATCGGTGAGGTCTTGCAGGTCTTTCAGCAGTTTTTTCTCTTCATCTTCGCCGAAATCACCATCTTTCTTCATTTTCTTTCCGGCCTCATTGGCATCCCTGCGGATATTGCGGATAGCCACTCTGGCATCTTCGGAGAGCTTTTTGATGCTCTTCACGATGTCCTTGCGCTTATCCTCAGTTAAGGGCTGGAAGGGCAGGCGAATCACGTTGCCGTCATTTTCCGGGGTAATGCCGATATTGGCAGCCAGAATCGCCTTTTCGATATCTCCCAGAGTGGTTTTATCCCAGGGCTGCACGATGATCGTCCGTGCCTCGGGAATGGAGATATTACAGAGCTGTTTGATCGGCGTTGGCTGACCGTAATAATTTATGCGGATATCGTCCAAAGCTGCGGCTCTGGCACGTCCGGTGCGAATCTTGCCATATTGATGCAGCATCGATTCGAAGCTTTTTTGCATCTTTTCTTTGGTATTGGTTTTCAGGTCTTCCATGTTTACCTCGGTTTAATAACAAACCTGTAAATAGTTCTAAGGATGGATGAAGGTACCGGAATCGGGATTCTGCAGCGCTGCTAAAAGGGCGCCGGGTTTGCCGATATTGAATATCTTCATGGGAATGTGATTCTCGGAAGCCAGAGAGAAGGCAGTTAAATCCATCACTCCCAGGCGCTGATCCACACACTCCTGATAACTGGCAACGCGGATGAAGCTGGCTTCAGGATGTTTCACCGGGTCAGCTGTGTAAAGTCCGTCCACTTTGGTTGCTTTCAATACGATGTCTGCTTTCAGTTCCACAGCCCGCAATACTGCTGCCGTATCCGTGGTGAAAAAGGGATTCCCCGTTCCACCGCTGAGGAAACAGATGCTGCCTGCTTCCATCGCTTCTATTGCCAGCTGCGGACTATAGCGGCGGGCCACCTTATCGATCGCCAGCGCAGAGAATACTTCCGCTTTGCAGTTCTTGCTATTCAGCACTTCCGCCAGATACAAGGCATTTTGCACGGTAGCCAGCATGCCGATGTTATCGAGCACGACGCGATTCAGTTCCTGCTTTTTCCAGCTCCCCCCCCTGAAGATATTGCCGCCGCCAAGCACTATTCCCAGGCTGTAGCCCAGGTTCTTGGCAGTTTTCAGATCCTCAGTCAAGGCATCGATGATCTCGTCGCAGTAACCAAAGCCACGGGTTCCGGCCAAAACTTCACCGGAAAGCTTCAGCAGCACCTTGTGGATCATTTCAGGCTGAAATTGCTTGGTCATCCTTTGTTTCTCTGGCTTATTCGCCCAAGGTGTAACGGGTGAAACGTGCTACCTGAATATTTTCGCCGGTAGTGGCAATGGCATTGGTAAGCAGGTCTTTCACAGTTTTGGTGCTGTCGCTAAGCAATTCCTGCTCCAGCAGTGAGTGCTCGGCACAGAACTTCTTCACGTTGCCTTCCACAATCTTTTCCACGATTTCGGGCTTCTTACCATCGTTGATGGCCTTGTTGCGGGCAATTTCCTTCTCACGTTCGATGAGAGCGGGATCAATTTGCTCAGCGCTAACCGCCAGAGGGCTGGAAGCGGCGATCTGTAAAGCAATCTCATCCGCCAAAGCTCTGAATTCGGGAGTGCGGGCTACGAAGTCCGATTCGCAATTCAGTTCCAGCAATACGCCAACTTTATAATTAAAATGAATGTAGGAATGAATGATACCTTCTTTGGTTTCACGCAGGGCTTTGGCTTCTGCCTTGCTAATTCCCCTCTCGCGAAGGTATTTGATGGCGGCATCTGCATCGCCAGCAGTCTCGACAAGCGCTTTGCGGCATTCCATCATGCCGACTCCGGTGCGCTCACGCAGCTCTTTTACCATGGTTGCGGTAATCTCTGCCATTTGATTCTCCTTTGTTTACATCAGGTTAAGATAGGTGGGAAGGGAAGGAACCTTCCCACCCGGGTAACAATTTATGATTCGGTTCCCAATAATTCAGGAACTTCGAATTCCACTTTTTCTTCCACTGCTTCTGCAGCAATTTCAGCTTCGGGTGCTGCCACGGCGCTAACGCTTTCCATTTGCGGAGTGGAACCTTCGCTGGCAATTCCCCTTCCCTCGATCACGGCGTTAGCCATGATGTCTGAAATCAAATGAATCGCCCTGGTGGCATCATCATTGGAGGGGATAACGTAATCGATCAAGTCCGGATCGCAATTGGTATCCACCATGGCCACGATCGGAATCTTCTGAATACGCGCTTCGTGCACGGCGATATCTTCATGCTCGGTATCCACTATAAATATAGCTCCCGGCTGGGAGTCCATATCTCTGATTCCTCCCAGAGAGAATTCGATCTTGTCGTGCATGCGTTTCATCTTTTGCTGTTCCAGCTTGGTGTAGCTGGTGATGGTGCCGTCGGCCACGATCTCTTCGTAATACTTCATCTTTTCGATGCTCTGGCGGATGGTGGACATATTGGTGAGCATGCCACCGTACCAACGCTGGTTAACGTAGAATACGTTTGCTTTTTCGGCAGCTTCTTTGATGGCGGCCTGGGCTTGCTTCTTGGTGCCCACAAAGAGGATGTATTCACCCTTGGAGGCCACTTCTTTCACGTATTGGTAGGCTTCGTTGATCGCATCAACGGTCTGCTTCAGGTCAATAATATGTATCCCATTGCGCTTGATGAAGATGTACTTGCGCATCTTGGGGTTCCATTTGAAGGTCTGATGGCCAAAGTGCACACCAGCTTCGAGTAGTTGTTTCATTGAAACTACGGACATTATTTCTCCTAATTTCTTACGGTTGTCTTTCTTCCGAGCGGTGTAAGCAATTCAGGGAAGCCTTGTTCCCACCGCCTTGCAAGCGCTTCGGAAGTTTAGTTGTTATGGTTTTGCCCATTTTTTCCTGCATCGCTGATCCGGGAAGGGGGACGCAAAATCCCCCAAAACCCTTGTGAATCTTAACGCTTGGAGAACTGGAATCTCTTCCTGGCTTTCGGGCGTCCTGATTTCTTCCGTTCCACCATACGCGGGTCGCGGGTAAGAAATCCACGGGCTTTGAGCGCGGGGCGCAGCTTTTCGTCAAATTCCACCAGAGCACGGGTGATGCCATGCCGGATCGCTCCAGCCTGACCACTAAGTCCACCACCGCAAACATTTACGAACACGTCGAAATTCTCAGACATGCCAACGGTCTGCAAGGGCTGTTCCACCACCATTTCCAGGGTTTCACGCTGCAAATACTTCTTCATCTGGATCTTATTTATGATCCGTTTGCCGGTTCCGGGAGTAATTCTTACTCTGGCTACGGCGTTCTTTCTTCTTCCAACGGCATCAAAATTCTGCATGCCTTTTCCTCCTAAATGCTAAGTTCCACCGGCTTCTGTGCAGCATGGGGATGCTCCGTTCCGGTGTAAACTTTCAATTTTTTGAACATGGCATTTCCCAGCGTATTCTTGGGCAACATGCCTTTCACAGCGTGCTCAATAATCCGTTCGGGATGCTCTTCCATCACTTTCGCGTAGGGAATTTCCTTCAGGCCGCTTGGATAACCACTAAAGGTCTTATAAATCTTTTGCAGTGCTTTCAAGCCGGTGATGCGGACTTTCTCCGCATTGATCACGATCACGTAATCACCGGTGTCGATATTCGGCACATAATAAGGCTTATGCTTGCCACGCAGAATCGTGGCAACTTTAGTGGACAACCGGCCCAAGGGCAGACCCGTGGCATCAACGATATACCAGGCTTGCTGGATATCACTCGGACTTGGGGTAAGGGTCTTCATTGATACTCCTTGTGCAGTTTTTTATACAGATTACCACAATTTTCAAGGCGGCATTGGTGTCAAGATAATTCAGGTTACAGGTTTCAGGTGTCAGTGGTGAAAGGTGGATGAGGTGGAAAAGTGAATTGGTGAAACACACTATAAACATTTTGTTGCATCTGGCGCAGTTTTCATTCGTCAATCTAAGATTGCGGATTCTATCAATTTGGCTTATCATATCGCTAAAGTAATAAGTCGTGTGGAGGTAGCACATGAATAAGATCGTGAAACGCGGATTGGTTATCGGCAGCATCATGGCCGTGGCTTATCAGGGATTCAGAGTATATCGGCTGATAAAGCCCCTAACCCGTCTGGAAAAGGAGCTGATCGCCTTTTTGCTGGAGAAATTCGGCGAAGAGCCCAAGGTGAGTTGCATGCTCACCGCCAATATCTTCATCCATATCACCATCACAGCCAAATTCAGCGCGGAAACTCTTGCCAAATATGACGATATCGAAGCCAGCATCAGGGACTTCATCGCAGAAAATTATCCCGAACTGAATATCCCCAATCTCAAAGTGCGCGCTGTGGATGCCTCGCTCAGCAAGGCAGAACTGATCCGCCAAAGCAACCCCAAACTCTATAAAGTTTTTGGGAAAATGATCGAGAAGAAGCTAAGCGCCAGGGAATCAGCCACACAACCACCGGAAGATGAATGAGTTACCATGAGATGCCCATGTGATCCCCGGGCAATTGCATGGGCAGCACATGGGCAGCGCATGGGAATGAAAAATGTAGAATGTAGAATGTAGAATGAGGTAAAGTGATGAAGTGATTAGGATTAAGGGAGTTAAGGGAGATATGGACAAAATGGACATCTTGCAACGATAGCTATTAGTTGTGTTTCACCTTTCCACCTTTACACTACTGAAACCTGTAACCTTACCTGCTCTCTTCTGCCTCTTTAACTCTTTTACTCTTTGTTAGTTATCTCTACTCATCTCTGTGTTAAAAACAAATAGGAACACGGATGACGGGATGCGGAGGATTAGGGGGATTATTGTATTTGACTTTTGGCTTGATAGTTGTGGCGGTTTGGAAACCGCCATTACGTGAGCGGCATTACTTATTGCGGAAAACGTACTTACCCTTGATATCTGTCTCCATCTGCATATTTTGCAGCTTGCTATCCTCATTGAACCAGGCTCTCAGATAGGTGCCGGTGGCGCTGTTGATGAAGAAATCCTTCTTGGCAGTGGGGTCTTGGCGATAAAAATAGTCCACCTTGCCCTCGGCATTGAATTCCCGCAATTCGTCCTTGTCAAAGCGCATGCTGATGAGATCGGCAGCAACGGTATTTTTCTTATCTGCTCCCTTTTCTTCCGAAAAAGCCACATGGCAGCTATCGATCAGCTCCGCACGCTGCAATTTGCGCTCCTTCATGAAAAGATGAAACTCCCTGGCCGTGGCGTTTGCATATTCTGAAGAAAAAGCAGGCTCGCCAGTGAATACGGCTTTGTCGTCTTTCAAAAAGTAGATCAGGAAATCGCTGCTTGCAGCGTAATCGCGGGAATCCACCTTAACGTTGAAAGTGGCGATCAGCTTGCGTTCGCTATCGAAAAATTCCATCTTGTCTGCACTCACAAAGAGGCTGTCCGTGGTCCCGGCCTGAATGCGAGGTTCTTCCACCATGAAGGCATAGCCTGCTTTGCGGTCCCAATGCGCATAGCCACAATGCACTGTGGCGTTTTCGGCCTTATCGTAGGCCACCACTTTGCTCCACACGGTAAGCTGGTCTTGCTTGCGGTCATAATTGGCATAATCCCCGGTCATCCAGCGATAGTCCCCACTTTTGTTCTTGAAGGTGGCCACCACTCTGCCGCCGCAATTAAGGAGCTCGGGAATGCGATAATAGGCCAAAGTATCCGCGCTGAGGCTGAGGCTGTCGTTGGAAACCACCACTTTGCCGGAAAGACGGGCGATCTTTTTCACATCAAAGATCAGGGCTCGGTCGCTCTTGAATTCCGTGCTGCCATAAAAGAAATGGACATTGCCGTCCAGATCGAGAATCTGCTCATCCTGAACCTTGCTTAAGAAAAGTTTATCGGCATGGATGAGCCGGAATTTGTCTTCAGCAGGCTTATTTGGTGCAGCGTAGGCAGCCAATGCAAGCACTAGCAATAGGGCCAGAAGCGTTATCCGGAGAAGCTTCACCAGTTAAAATCCTTTTCATTGATGATCCCTTCGGCAGACACCTCGTCCATCATCGCCAGGCTGAGCTTGGAATTGGTATGCAGATTTTTGCCATATAGCACGCTACCGTCGCGGGTTAGCTTTACATTTTGCGGGGCTACGATCTCATCCACGGCTCTGTCCCAGGAGATTTCGCTGGTGGCCAGATCGCCATTGGGAGAGGTCATCTTCACTTTTCCCCGGGCCTGAATGATATTGCGGGCATCATCGATGATGGTGGAATCGGCGGTTATCACGGAATTCACCTTATTCAGCTTGTCGAAAGTGGTGAGCGTAACTGAGTAGCCATAGATCATCTTGCGGCTTTGAAAGCGTTCGATACGCGCTGCCTGAAGTTCGTATTCGAAGCGATTCTCGATGTATTGAGTTATCTTTACGTTATAACTGGTCTCATCCGGCAAGCCACGTTCCAGCACTGCGGTTTTGGGCTGCAGATCGGTTTTCTGGCATGAAGATAGCAGCATCACTGCCATCAGCAGGCTAATTGATGCTTTCCAGATAACGCAGGATAGTCTTGTCATAGATACCTTTGTGATGCAAAACGTGATTTATCAGGTCGCGAACCGCTCCGTGCCCGCCTTTGAATCCGGAAGTCCAATCCACGATCTTCAGCACGTCCTTTTCGGCATCGGCAGGAGCAGCGGATAAAGCGGCTTTACGCATCAGGGGAACGTCATTCCAGTCGTCGCCCATGTAGATTACGTTGCGGAAATCCAGGCCCAGCTTGGGAAGGAATTCTTCCACGCATCTCAGCTTATTGGCAACGCCCTGAAAGAGCAATTCGCAGCTCATATCCTTACAGCGGCGTTCCAAAGCCTGGGAGCTGCGTCCGGTTACAAAGCCAATCTTGATATCGGTGTATTTTAAGAGATGAAATCCCATGCCGTCATGGGCGTTAAAGTGCTTAATGTCCTCGCCGTCATTACCATAAATGATGCGTCCATCGGTGAGCACACCGTCGCAATCGAAGAGCATGAGCTTGAGATCAGCCCAACTGATGGGGCGTTTGATGGGGCGGACTAACAGATTTGTTGCCATTATTTTACCTTATGTTACCGGTCACCACCAGGCAGTCTTGCAGCAAAGCTTCCAGTTGATGCAGGGGAAGCTGTGTATGGCTGTCGCTGAGTGCTTTGGCGGGATCGGGATGAGTTTCAATGAAGAGGCCTTGCACACAGCCAGTAGCCAGCGCAGCCTTTGCCATCATGGGTGCAAATTGGGGATCGCCTCCCGAGATGGCACTCTGGGAAGGACGCTGCAGGGAATGGGTAACGTCATAGACAACAGGATATTGCAGGCTGCGCAGGATGGCAAAGCTACGGAAATCCACCACGAGGTTATGATAGCCAAAGCTGCTGCCCCGTTCGGTGAGCAAGAGCCTGGCATTTCCTGTGCTTAGGGCTTTATCTGCTGCGCCCTGCATATCTTCCGGGGCCATAAACTGCCCTTTTTTGATATTTACTATCTTCCCCGTGGCTGCAGCAGCCGTAATCAGCGAGGTCTGTCTGGAAAGAAAAGCTGGTATCTGCAGGATATCACACACTTGGGAAGCTGCCTGCACTTCGCTGCTTTCGTGCACGTCACTGAGAATGGGTAGTTCCCATTGCCGCTTGATCTTTTCCAGAATTTTCAGCCCTGCTTCCATTCCGGGACCGCTTGGGGAGCCGGAACTGCTGCGATTGGCCTTGGTGTATGAAGATTTGAATACCAGCGGGATATTCAGGCGCAGGCACAGCTCTTTGAGGGTTTCGGCGGTGCGTAGCATCAGGCTTTCTTCTTCCACCACGCAGGGTCCCGCGATCAGGAAAAAGGGCCTGGCTTGATTCAGGCTTGCGTAGAGAGCATCGATGCTACTG
>JAGOGT010000042.1 GCA_017996595.1 Candidatus Cloacimonadota bacterium | reverse complement strand
TATGGATTTTGTTCTAAAGAATTTGCCTCCGGATACTGATCTGGAAACCATTTCGGTTCTCAAGAAAGCAGCTTCCGCTCATCGGTATCTCGCTGAATTAAAGGGTATTTCAGCCACGATTCCGAATCAATCAATTCTGATCAATACCCTCTCTCTTCAGGAAGCTAAGGATAGTTCGGCAATAGAGAATATAATCACTACTCATGACGACCTGTTTCGTGATGACATATTCCCCGAGTACGCATTGAGCGCTGCTGCAAAAGAGGTAAGCAGTTATGTATCTGCCTTAAAAACGGGCTATTCACGGGTTTTAAGCTCCGGAATGCTCACATCCAACCAAATCATCGACATCCAGACAGAGATGGAGAAACACCGCTCCGGTTTTCGGAAACTACCGGGCACTGAACTCCGAAATGAGCAGACTGGTGAGACAGTATATATCCCTCCCCAAGACCCTCAAGTTATCATTGGCTTGATGTCCAATCTCGAGAAGTACATCAACAATAACAGCCTTAATGAGGTTGATCCCTTGATTAAGATGGCTGTGATTCACTATCAATTCGAGAGTATTCACCCCTTTTACGATGGCAATGGCCGTACTGGACGCATAATTAACGTGCTATACCTGGTGCTGGAGGATTTGCTAGACATCCCCGTGCTGTATCTCAGCAGATACATTGTAAAACACAAAGGCGAGTATTATCACCTCCTCCAAAAGGTTCGCGATGAAGCTGCCTGGGAAGAGTGGATACTATTTATGCTTAGTGCTGTGGAGGAAACATCAAAGCAGACTATCTTGATGGTAGAATCCATCCGCAAAGCCCTTCAGGATTACAAACAATTCATCCGGGGAAAGTATAAGTTCTACTCCCAGGATTTGATCAATAATCTCTTTTTCCACCCCTACACCAAGATAGAATTCATCATACGGGACCTGAAAGTAAGCCGGCATACTGCCACGAAGTATCTGGATGCTCTATGTGAAGATGGCTTACTAAAGAAGCAGAAGATCATCCGTACAAATTACTATATAAACAGCGCTCTATATGGCATTCTCACCAAGGCTGAGTAACCCCTAGCGAATGTTTTTCACAAACTCATTGACAGAAATGGGGCTCTGCATATTGTGAACATATGTTTATAAAAAGGAAGAGCCATGGGAAGAAACTGCATTAGCAGAATTGTGCGAAGAATGCCCGCCGTGAAAGGATTCAGGCCTTTTGGCAGGATTGGGAATACCAGGCAGAAAGTGATTCTTTCGCTGGATGAATATGAGGTGATCCGGCTTTTGGATCATGAAGGCCTCACGCAGGAAGAAGCGGCTATCCGCATGCAAGTTTCCCGGCCCACGCTTACCCGAATCTATGATAGGGCTCGCAAGAAATTCGCCTCTGCGCTGATCGAGGGACACATCCTGCTGATCGAAGGTGGGGACATCACTTTTCAGAGGCATGTATGGCTCTGTGAGGATTGTGGTGCCTACAGCGAAACCGATAGTGAATGCCTGCCCAAGTGCCCTACCTGCAATTCGCCGCAGCTGATTTCGCTGGATGAGTGCTATCGGCAACAATGTGGCGTATGCCGCAAATGCCACGGATATGGAAGACAAACCAGACTAAATAGAATGACAAAGGAACCAACCATGAAAATCGCCATCCCCTTAACTAATGGAGAGCTTAGCTCCCACTTCGGTCACTGCGAAAAATTCGCCATCTATACCATCGAGAACAATAGCATCGCCAAAGAAGAAACCATCGATCCTCCAGCGCATGAGCCCGGATCGCATCCCGCTTTTCTGCATCAATTGGGCTGCACAGTGGTTATCGCCGGAGGGATGGGCATGAAGGCTCAGGAACTAATGTGCGCCAATGGCATCAAAGTGGTGGTAGGCGTGCCGGATATGCCCCTTAAAGACTTGGTGAGTATGTACCTGCAAGGCAAATTGGAGTCCGGTGACAACCGGTGTGACCACTAATGAAAATTGCCATTGCCAGTGGTAAAGGCGGAACCGGAAAGACTACTCTGGCTGTCAATCTGGCCTTGCGCGCCGCGGAAACCCAAGCCACCTTGCTAATTGATCTGGACGTGGAAGAGCCCAATAGCGGTCTCTTCCTGAGTGGCTCGCCCCAAAGGGAAGAACGCCGGTATCGTCAGGTTCCCTTTTGGGACAAGGCAAGCTGCACGCTTTGTGGCAAATGTACCGAGGTATGCCATTATAATGCGGTGCTGAAGCTTGGGGATAGGATCATGGTGCTTCCGGAGCTGTGCCATTCCTGCTATGCTTGCAGTGAACTTTGCCCCACGAAGGCTTTGCCAATGCAAGATAGTGAACTCGGATGGCTGCGGGTATATCGTCAGGGAGGGCTTAGCTTCATTGAAAGCAAGCTGGATATAGGCGTGGAGATGGCTTCGCCCCTTATCAATCAAACTCTTGCCTATGCTGCAGAGAATTATCCCGATGCCGGATTGCAGCTTCGCGATTGTCCTCCGGGAACATCCTGTTCGGTGATTAATGCTACCAAGGATGCCGATCTGGTGATTCTGGTAACGGAACCTACTCCCTTTGGCTTGCATGACCTCAGCCTCGCTGTGAATACCATGCGCCATCTGAAAAAGCCTCTTGCTGTGGTAATAAACCGCGTGGGAATAGGTAATGATGACGTTTTCAAATACTGCGAAACACAGGGAATACCCATTTGGGCAGCCTTTAAGCATCAGCGGGAAATTGCCGAAATCTATTCCCGTGGGGAGATCATCTACACACAGGTGCCGGAATTTCGCGATGAATTGGACAAGATATTAAAGGAAATAAGTATTGCGAGGCATCCATGAAAGAGATAGTAATCATCTCCGGGAAAGGCGGCACGGGTAAAACTTCCGTAGCTGTGGCTTTGGCAACTGTGGCTTCAAGAACCGTGATTGCCGATTGTGATGTGGATGCAGCCGACGTGCATCTGATCATGAAGCCGGTGGTAGAGCACCGCGAGGATTTCTATAGCGGGATCAAAGCTATGATTGATCCGAATTTGTGCATATCCTGCGGCTTATGCAGGAAGGTTTGCCGCTTTCATGCCATTAGCAAAACCGATGCAGCCTACAAGGTGGATCCCCTGGATTGCGAAGGGTGTGGCTATTGCTTCCATGTATGTCCCGTGCAGGCGATTAGCCTTCCGGAACAGAATGTGGGGCAGTGCTATGTGTCCCAAAGCAAGCTGAAAAGCTCCATGGTACATGCCAGGCTTGGCATCGGGGCAGATAATTCCGGCAAACTGGTAGCCAAAGTGAAGAAAGATGCCCGCGAATTGGCCTCTAGAACATGCATGAATTACGTATTGGTAGATGGTTCGCCAGGGATCGGCTGCCCGGTGATCTCTTCCCTTTCGGGAGCGGACTATGTGCTGCTGGTAACCGAACCAACCGTATCCGGATTGAGTGATTTGCAGCGGGTTTGGCAGCTTACGGCGCAGTTTCAGATGCCGGCAGGATGCATCATCAATAAGGCCGATCTGAATATCCAGATAAGAGATCAGATAAGGGATTATTTATCCCAAAATGGCATCAAACTGATAGATGAACTGCCCTACGATGAGGATTTTTCCCAGGCTATCACCAATGGCCAAAGCCTGGTGGAATACGCTTCGCAAAAGTGGCAACAACGATTCACACAAATATGGTCAGAGCTGACCAGGGAGATACAATGAAAATAGCTTTTACAACTACCGGAACTACTTGGGATGCCAAAATCGATCCCCGTTTTGGACGCACCGAATACCTCGTTTTCTATAATGAGGAAACAGAAGAACTAAGCAGCATTGATAATCGCGAGATCATCAAAGTGGAACACGGTGCGGGACCAAAGACTGCGCAAAAGATCTTCGAAGCGGCACCGCAAGTGCTGATCACAGGCAATGGCCCCGGTGGCAATGCAGCTGGCATCCTCAAACAGATGCAACTAAAAATCTATATTGGCGCAGGTGGAATGACCATCAAAGAAGCCTATGCCGCATACAAAGAAGGTAAGCTTAATCCCGGCGCATAACTTCAGCCCGGAATTAGCATAAGCAAAGGAGAAATAATTATGCCAGGAATGGATGGAACAGGACCATTTGGTGATGGACGCCCCGGCAGGGGATTGGGTCCGTGCGCAAGAATAGGATTTGGGCGTGGCTTTGGCCGCAGATTCAGAGGAAGACTTGGATTCAGGGGTGGCGTGAACTCTGCTGTTCAGCTCTCCGAAACTTCGGAATTCTACAGCTATGATAAAAAAACCCTGGAAACTAAAAAAGCAGAATTGGAAAAACAATTGCAATGGACAAATGAGCAATTACAAAACCTGAAGGAAGAAGAATAAATGGAAGAAACCAAGAAAACACCCACTCCCACCGACCTTAGCAAGATAAAATACCGCATCATGGTGATGAGTGGCAAGGGCGGCGTAGGCAAATCCACCATTGCCGTAAATTTAGCCTATGGCCTTTCGCTCTTAGGCAAGAATGTAGGGCTTTTGGACGCCGATCTGCATGGCCCCTCGATGGCCAAAATGACCGGCAGTGAAGGTGCCAAAGCTGCAGGAGATGAAGATGGACGCATCGTTCCGGTACGTTTGCATGATAATTTTCATGCCCTGTCCATTGCCTATCTCATCGAAAATCCGGATTCTGCGCTCATCTGGCGGGGACCCCTGAAAATGAGTGCATTAAAGGATATGATCCAAAATACCTCCTGGGGTGAGCTGGACTATCTGATAGTGGATTGCCCTCCCGGAACCGGTGATGAGCCGCTATCCGTGGTTCAGCTTCTGGAGCATGTGGATGGAGCGATAGTGGTTAGTTCTGCGCAGGATGTGGCTTTGCTGGACGTGCGCAAAAACCTGGATTTTGCCGAAAAACTGGGAGTGCCGGTGCTGGGAATCATCGAAAATATGTCCTGGATCCAGTGTCCTCACTGCCAGGAAAAAGTGGATCTTTTCACCGGCGAAGGCATCACCACGGCGCTGATGGATTACGATGTGGAGCTGCTGGCCAAGCTTCCCTTCGACCGCAATATCACCACCAGCTGCGACAAGGGACGTCCCTTCATCTACGATTTCAATAAAACCGAATCTGCCAAAATCCTGAGCGACTTCGTGCAGGGTGTGGTGAATAAACTGGAAGCATAACTTGGGTGGGGATGAGCAATCATCCCCACTATTTTTTTAGTTAAAGGGTCAATGAGCGAGCTCACAGCCTGCTCTTACAAATATTACTTGACAAATCCTGAGATCAGATGATAATTGCATTATTAAATTTCAGCTACGAGGAACAGGATGAAAGCGAGGCTTATTCTCTTTGTTTTTCTCATTGTTGTCCTATACATCCATGCTCAGTGGAGTACGGATACCTATTCACCTACTCAGATTGCAACAGAAGCGGGCGAACAAGCATTACCCAAGGTAGCGGTTCACGAAAACGGCAATACCTACATCAGTTATTTCAGCAATTCCAGCGGCAGCAATAAGCTTCGGATCAAGCTTTTGGATAGTATAGGCATACCTGTGTGGCCGGAGCCGGTGGAGCTTCAGGGTGCTATATTTGATACCTTGCTTGCCGATTATGACCTCTGTGTGGATCAGGAAGGTAACGCCATCGTGGCTGTTCAGGATAATCGTGATTCTTACAGCCGCATATATGCATATAAGGTGTCCCCTTCAGGACAGCAGTTATGGGGCAACAGTGGCCTCAGTTTATCCCACAATGCCTCTGCAGCATCGCCTGATATTGTGCCGGTACTGCTGAATACACAGGATAATTATACCTATGTAGTCTGGCAGCATCAAGGAACAGCCCCATCCATGAAGGTGCAACGGATCAGCCCTCAGGGTTCCCCTGCCTGGACGGTACCACTATCGATATCAGTTCAGGTAAATAATGTGCCGATCCCACTTACCTGGCCTCAGCTAGTCGAAACAAATGGCAATGCCGTAATCATCAAGTATTTCCTGGATATGGGTAGTCCTGAGGTACAATACCGTTTTCTCCGAACTCTTTGCATCAATCCAATTTCTCAAATAGTATGGGAACAAGCCATAACTGAAACACCGGGGCTTTCACCCCAAGTCCCGATCATCGGATTTGCCCCGGACGGCAGTGGAGGTGCCATCCTCAGCTGGCACGACGATCGCAATTCAGACTCCGTGTATCAGGCATTCTTCTCGCATATCTCCTCCTCCGGGGTGCCAAGCACTCCGATTGGCGGAGTTCCCATTAGCTCATACAGCATTTATCAGCAATTCAATCCTCAGCTTATCTGCGACGTTGAGAATCAGCAAGCACAGGTGATAATGCGCATCACCGATCTGGAGCAAATGAACTCCGGAAATGTAGTGCAGGTACTGGACTTTGCTGGCAACCGCATGCTGGGTGATACCGGCATTATCTGGCAAAACCTTTTCGAAACTGATCGTAATCCCCTTTACGCGTGGAATCATCTGGGCCTATTCCACTATCTGGAGTTGGCATCAAACAATGCCACACCCCTTATTCAGAGGCTGAGCAGTGGCCATAACCTCGAGGTCGGATACTACCACTCATGGAGCGGGGGACATATTGCCCTGACAAATACAGCTAAAAAGCATTTTGATTTTGCTCCGCATGCTGATGGGTATGTTATCTGTGTGTGGGAAGATGGCTCCAGTGATGCGGATATTCATGCGCAGAAATATTGGTACACCGGTAATGTGGGGCTCTGCAATGCGGGGCCGGCAAATGTGACAGCAGAATTTATCCCCCCTTCATCTGTGCACATTGCCTGGGATCCACCTCCTTTTTCTGCCCCCCTGGGCTATCATGTGCAATTGGGGGATTATCTGGAAATGCTTCCTCCCACTGCAAGCGAATATACTTTCACCGCCATTCCTCCCGGGCATTATCAGGTTTTCGTAAGAGCTATCTACGAGGGTGGGGAATCCACATCGCAAGGGCTGCCTTATCTATTTATTGATGTAGTATCCAATGACGATCTCGTTAGCAATCCGATCCGCTTGCAGATTGTTCCAAATCCCTTCCGGAGCTCTACCCGGATTTCCTGGGAAAACGAAAAGGCAGGGAAAACTGCTATTTCCCTCTACAACCTGCGTGGGCAGAAGGTTTTTAGTGAAGATCTTGTCTCGACTAAGGGTGCTCAGGCCTACACTTTAGCACGAGGTCAGCTAAGTAGCGGAATCTATTTCCTGAGGGTTATTACCGAGAAAGAAGCAAGTACCAGGAAGCTGGTGCTGCTACCCTAGAAACTCGCATAATAATGTAATGCAACGAACAAGGATAAATTAACTTGTGCCTTATCTTGCGATGCCCATGCGATCACCGGGCATTTGCATGGGCATCACATGGGCATCGCATGGGCATCTAGTAGTGAAAGGTGGAAAGGTGAAACACTTTTTTTAACACAGAGAAAAGCAGAGGGGGACAGAGAAAAGCAGAGGTAACTTACAAAGAGCAAAAGAGTTAAAGAGAAAAATGAGACCCGAACCAGATAGTCCTGGCCTTACTGCAACAAAAAGCATTGCACATGTACAGGAACACCGAATAAGTTCGTTGTTCCAGATTATTCAACACTCTTCAACACTTAAACGCCGGTTAAAACCGTTGGAGATGGTGGATAAACCCCCTTGGGGTTGTTGTTGGGGGTGATACCTAAGTACGGTGGTTAAACCCAATTGAGGCATTGGAGTTCAAACCGCCAAAACTAAACATATCTTATTAAATATCTTATGGGCGGTTTGGACTTCAAGCCGTGCATAAGTTTCTGCATGCTTTTGAAGTCCATGAGGCCATATAAGTTAACTAAAAGCAATAATTTATCTTGGCCTCATGAACTCCAATAGCATTATTCAGGTTAAAACCACCGCCTATGGTGCTTAAATCCCTGCGGGATTATATTCTGATCCTGTAGCTTATGCCCACAAATTGTCTATCTGAAATGCCATCCCTCCGGGATT
>JAGOGT010000041.1 GCA_017996595.1 Candidatus Cloacimonadota bacterium | reverse complement strand
GTGATGAAGTGATGAAGTGATGAAGTGATGAAGTGATGAAGTAAGGGACGATATTGTCAAACAGCCGGAATAAAATCAGAGAGAGTTATGCGCTTACATCCCAATTGTCTTAATTCTTAATTCTTAATTCTTCATTTACCTGTAGCCTATTTCAACAGCTGCAACATCCCGAAGAAATGACAAATACTGCCTCCCAGTACAAAGAGGTGCCACACGCTGTGATGATAGGGCATTTTGCGGGCTTTATAGAAGATAATTCCCAGGGTGTAGGCCAGGCCGCCGATCAGCATCCACATCAGGAATGCGGAATTGGTGTAATTCTGCAGCGGCTTGATGGCGATTACGATCATCCAGCCCATCAGCACATAAACCAGCACCGATAGATATTTCAGCTTGCCCATGGCGAAGATGCTGAGATTAATCCCGATGATGGTGAGGCCCCAGATTACTCCAAAAAGTGCCCAACCCCAGCCCCCACGCATGGTGCCGATGGTTACCGGAGTGTAGGTTCCGGCGATGAGCAGATAGATGGAAGAATGATCCAGGATGCGGAAAAAGCGTTTTACCCTGGGTTGGTAGAAGCTGTGATAGAGAGTGGAGGACAGGTAGAGGGTAATCATCGTGGCGCCGTAGATGGAAAAAGCCACTACTTTCCAGGTGTCGCTTTGCCTGGCGGCAAAAAATACCAGGATTACCAGAGCGGCGATGGAGAGACCAACTCCTGTGGCATGAGAAAGGGCATTGGCGATCTCTTCTCCCAGGCTTTGGGGTGGGGATAGAGGAATCTTATCCAGGAAGGAAGCTTTATTCTTGTGCGACATGATTCAGCTTGGGGGGATTAGCCAGATAAAGTTCGGTGATTTTAGCTTCCAAATCTGCCGGAACCAGCTTCTCGATGCTTTGTCCGGAATCAATGCGTTCCCGGATGGCAGTGGAGGAGACCTCGCTCAGTTCGATGGGAATGATGCTGATTTTTAGATTCGCAATGAGGCTCATGTCGATCTGGTAACCTGGACGGGGGAGCAGCAAAAAATGCACATTTTTCACCAGCCATTTGTAATTGTGCCATTTGGGAAGACCCGGCAGATTATCAGAGCCGATGATGAATACATAGCGGGTTTGGGGATTCTCCTTCATTATGTCCTGCAGCAGATCGGATGTAAAGCCGCTTCCGGCACGATCGGCATCGGAGATGGCAAAGCGCGGTTCGCAGGCAATGGCTTTCTTTACCAGAGAGTAGCGATCGGCAAAGCTGAGGCGTACCAGCCCTTTTTTGAAGTGGTGATTGCCATTGGGGACAAAGAGCACTTTGGACACTCTGCTCCAATACAGCACCTGGCTGGCAATATGCAGATGCCCAAGGTGCACCGGATCGAAGCTTCCGCCCAGAATGGCGGTGCTGCCGTCGAGCTCGCGTAAATCGAGGAGTCCCATTATTTGAACTTTTTGGAGAGCTTCTTGGCTTCTTTGGATTCGGGATAGCGAGAGCTGAGCAGATTGTAGCTGGCCAGAGCCTTATCCCGGTTTTGTTGGTGAAGGTGCAATTTGGCAGAATAGAACAGCGCTTTGCGATCCAATTCATCGATATTGCCCAGGGCGATGATCTCGTCGAAATACATCAGTGCGGCACTGTAATCCTTCATGCGGTAATAGATGTAGCCATTCAGGTATTTCTTTTCCAGCAGCTTATATTGGCTTTTGCGGATGTATTCCACTGCCTGAGGATAACGCTCGTCATTGGGATAGCGCTGCACGAAATTCTGGAAGAGCTCGATGCAGGCAATCGTTTCATCCTGATCATACTGTGGGGGGAGTGATTCCTCAAAGTAGCATTGTCCGATGCGGAAATAAGCGGAAGGAACATCCTCGTGATCCGGGAAAGAATCGATGAATTGCTCATATTTGGCACGGGCATCGCTGAATTTATTGATGTTATAATAGCATTCTGCCTGGCGGAAAGTGGCATGGGCAGTGGATGCTGATCTGCGTTCAAAGGAAATTTTATCGTAGATCTGAGCAGCACGGGCATACTTTCCCCGGGCAAAGAGCTCATCAGCGTGAGCAATGTTGGCATCGGTGCTGCGCACTTGCTTATTGGAGCTGCAAGCTGCCAGCAGGATCAAAACGAGGAGGAGAAGGGGAATTAATCGGCGCATAGTGTTACCTTTAATTGAAATTCCAGAGAAGGATGATCATCGAAGCAATGGCGGCTGTAGCCACAACGGGTTCAAACCATCTTAGCCGCAAGCGGGAAACCTCTGTTTCCGGAGCATTTTCGCGGATATAATCGTAATCGCTAATCTCGATCAGCCGCTGTTCCGGCAGCTTGATCTGCTTCATTTCGAAGCTGTAAACCGGACGGCGTTCGTTATGATAGGCAAAGAAAGTCTTCCCGGTGTGCTGTTCCCATTTCATATTCAGGGCGATCTGGATTAAACAGGCACTGGAAATGCCGTATGCGGCCAGATCGAGACTATCGGCAGCAGCATTTCCCAAGCCCGGTTCACTAGTTACCGGAAGCTGATCGATGCGGGTGCGGATATCCAGCCCTTTGGCCAGGAGTTTTTGGGATAGACTGCTATACAGGGAGGGAGTCCATTCCCCTGCATTGATGCTGATGAAGATCGGTTCGCTGGTCTGGATCCTGCTGCTGAGGATCTCTGCAATGCTATCTGCTTCCTGAGATATCTGCACCGCACTCAGCAAGCTGAGAGCGGTGAGTAAGACCCAGACCAGGAACAAACGGTTTGGCATTTATTGCTCTATATGCTATTTGGCGATCAGGAAAGACTTGTAGCCTTTGTAGGTGGAATAGAGATCAGCCTTGGAACAGAGCTCATAAAGGGAATGCATTCCCATCAGGCCGACGCCGCAATCCAGTACTTCCGCACCCTGATTGGCCAATATGTAGGCGATGGTTCCGCCGCCACCTTCATCCACCTTGCCCAGTTCGCCAGATTGCCAGAATACTTTGGCATCTCCGAAGATTCTGATTACTTTGGCGATGAATTCGGCATTGGCATCGTTGCAGCCGCTTTTTCCACCGCTGCCGGTGAATTTGGAAACGCCAATTCCCTGGCCGAATACGATGGCATTTTGCTTTTCGTGCACGTTGGGATAGTTGGGATCGATGGCTACGGTTACATCCGCACTGAGGATCTGGGAATTCATGAAGGTCTTGCGCAGATTGGCACTGCTGTTGCTTTCGCCATTGTGCTCCAGAAGGCTGCCCAGGAAGTCCTTGATAAACACGCTGTGCGCGCCGGTGTTGCCTTGGCTGCCCACTTCTTCCTTATCGGAGAAATATACCACCATGGTGCGTTTGGGCTTGGCATCCTGATTGTCCAGCAGGGCCAGCATGCCGGTGTAGGCACAGATGCGATCGTCCTGACCGTAGCCCACTACCATGCTTTTATCGAGGCCAGCATCACGGGCTTTGATGGCCGGAACCAGCTGCAATTCAGCAGCCAGGAAGTCCGGTTCGGTGATTCCGTATTTATCATGCAGCAGCTTCAGGGCGTATGCCTTGCAAGCTTCTTTTTCTTCGGTATTGGGTTCCATCATAGCCGAAAAGATGAGATTCATCTTGCTGGCATCGATGGCATCGGCAAGGTTTTTGCTATATTGTTCTTTGCGGGCCAGGTGGGGCAGCAGATCGGGAATGATGAATACGGGATCTTTTTCATCTTCGCCAATGCTGATATTCAGCTTGGTGCCGTCATTTTTGATCACTACTCCATGCAGCGCCAGGGGAGTGGATACCCACTGATATTTCTTGATGCCGCCATAGTAATGAGTGCGCATGCAGGCAGTGCTGCTGCCGCTATCTTCATAAAGGGGATTTTGCTTCAGATCAACCCTGGGAGCATCGATATGCGCTGCCACCATGTTCACTCCATTGGCGACGGGATCGCTGCCGATGATGGCCATGGCGAGGGTTTTACCCCGGAAAATGCTGTAAACTTTCTTGCTGCCCTTCTTGTCCATGGTAGTGAATTTGTGTTTTTTCAGCAGGGCTTCGGTGTAGGCGATGGTTTCCCGTTCGGTTTTAGCCTTGTTCAGGAAGTCTTTGTAAGCTTCGGCAAAAGCGAAGGCTGCCTGATGTTCGGCTGCAGGAGCGCTCTTCCAGAAGTTCTTCCGCTCATATTTATAAGCGGCTTGCTTGGTTTCGGTTTTCTTCATTGGTTCTATCCTTACTTTTTTATCTTATTTCAATAATCTCTAGATTGCGGATTCCCATCGGGGCGTGCACAGCAGCTATTTCGCCGCATTTCTTTCCCAGCAGGGCCTTGCCGATCGGGGATACTACCGACACAGCCTGAATCCCTTCTTCATCGGCAAAATTCAGCTCGTCGGCTCCCAAAACCTGGTAGCAAAGCTCTTCATTGGTAAGGGTATCTTTGGCCACGCAGTAGCTTCCGAAGCGTACCATATCTTTGGGGAACACCGTGGTATCAATTACTTTCAGGTAGGCACTACGCCGGCGCAGATGATCAATTTCTCCATCTATAGCCCGCTGTCTTTCCCGGGCTGCCTTGTATTCGGCATTTTCACTGAGGTCGCCAAATTCCCGGGCGATAGCGATAGCTTTGATCACTTCCGGGCGTTCGGTCATAAGGTCATTAATCCGCTTCTGCAGCTTTTCCATTCCGGGTTTGGTGATAAACAGGCTCAAATCCAAGCTCTATGCTCCCTTCTTTTTCAGCAGTACCCGTTGTGCTGTGGTAGCAGCTTTCTTCAGCCGGGCATTACCGCTTTTGGTCCACAGCTCGATGGGTGCTTCCAGCTGGGGATAATAGTCCAAAACAGTGGCGCAAAGCAATTCCACGATCTGCGGATCACGGCTCTGGCCAAATTCTTCCCAAATCTTCAGATAATAATTCTGATCCAGCTTGGCTACGGTTTTCATCAGCGTAACCTGGCCGGTAATGCCATCCTGAAGAGGATAATGCCATTGATGGGCAAAGTGGGCCATTATTTGGGGGATAAGATCTTCCCGTTTCTTCAGCAGCTTTATCATCAGATTCAGGCCTTGCTTGCGCAGCTCTTCCTGGGGCGCAGTGCAGAAAGCATAAGCTTTTTCCAGATATTTCTCAGGATGCTTGCGCAAGAGCGGCAGCATCACCTTATCCAGCAGCATGGTGATCTCGTGGGGATCGGCACTGGCTAATGCCTCGTCCAAAAGCGGGGTATAAATCTCCGGCTTCTTGGGCAGCAGCTTGCTGAGAATGAAGGCATAGGCGATCTTGCCATAATCTCCCTTTTTCTTCCACAAGGCGCGGAAAAAGGGCAGGTAGTCCGCATGTTTCTTTCCCAAACCGTGGAGGAGCCCGGCAGCCACATGAGTGATCACATCTGCAGGGATTTTGCCATTGACCCTTTCCGGATAAGCATTGAAGATGATCTCAAAATCATAATCACCCTTGGGAAGCTTATTTTCCAGGTAATCTGCCGTGTCCTGATTCAGCCGTTCTTTCCAGTCAATGGTAAGCATCTGTTACTCCTCTATAATCTCTATAATTTTCTCATGAAATGACAGAACAAGCCATAAGCCCCAAACTGTCAATAGAAAAATTAGGAGTAACTGAAAAGCTGCCTGATGTCCTCTCCGGTCATGCCTTTCAGCACACTTTGCCCACCTTCGATCACCGTGTCGAAGAGCTCCCTTTTAGAGTTTTGCAGAGCTATGATCTTCTCTTCCACAGTGCCTTTGGTAATCAGGCGAAAAACCTGCACCATATTGGTCTGGCCAATGCGGTGAGTACGATCGATGGCTTGATTTTCCACCATGGGATTCCACCAGGGATCATATAAAATCACCGTATCCGCAGCGGTAAGATTCAGTCCCGTTCCCCCCGTCTTAAGGCTGATGAGAAATAGCTTCAGATTCGGATCCCGCTCGAAATTACTGATGGGCGTTACCCTGTCCTTGGTCTTGCCATCCAGATAGGAATAGGGAATCTGCAAGCCGTCAAATACCTTCTTCATGATCTGTAGCATTTGCACAAATTGACTGAATACCAGCACCTTATGTCCACCATTGGTTGCTTCGGTAACCAGCTCCACCAGTTGCTCCAGCTTTGTAGATCCTTCCAGTTCGGGCAGAATATCCGGATTGGCCAGATGCGGATGATTGCATAGCTGCCGCAGCTTTGTGAGTGCGGCCAGAATATGCACGTAATTTGGCGTTTCCGTTCCCGTGGGCATCAGCTTTTTATTCACCATATCCAGAATCTGCAGATACATCTTTTCCTGCAGGGTATTCAGTTTGCACCAGGAGATTTGTTCCTGCTTATCCGGAAGTTCCAGCAGCACTTCCTTTTTGATGCGCCTGAGCAGGAAGGGCGAGGCCATGCGCTTCAGGGACAGCTTGGCTTCAGTAGCCCCTTCGGTGGGCAGATAATTGGCCTTGAATTTATTCAGATTGCCCAGATAACCGGGATTAAGGAAATCAAAGATTGACCACAGCTCCGTGAGATTATTCTCGATCGGGGTTCCGGACAGGGCTAAACGGTGCCTGGCCTGCAGTTTTTTGATCGCCGCGGTGCGCTGTGCAGATACATTTTTGATGTTCTGAGCCTCATCCAGCACGATCCACTCGAAGGGAATGTTTTTCAGAGTGTTAATATCCCCCAGCACCATCGAATAGCTCATAATGAAGAGCCGGATATTGGGGCTGGCCACAATCTCCGCCCGCGTTTCCTTATTTCCCTCCACGATCGCGTAGGGAATATTGGTATGGAATTTCTCGATTTCCGCAGCCCAATTGTAGAGCAGGGTTTTGGGACAAATCACCAGCGACACCTGACCTTCGCCGGTTAAGAGAATCGCCGAGAGCGCCTGGATGGTTTTCCCCAAGCCCATCTCATCGGCCAGGATGCCATTTAAGTGATAGTGGGCCAGCATCTTGATCCAGCTCACTCCAGCTTTTTGATATCCGCGTAGCACGGTTTGCAGATATATCGGCAAGGCCTGGGGACTGAGCATCTGCCTGGCGATTAGCGCTTCAAAAAGCCCTTCCAGCCAATCATCTCCCATCATCCGGAATGAGGGATTATCTTCCCTCAGGCGCAGATAATAAGGCAGATTCATCAGCCGGGCTCTATACACCCGGTCTGCTTTCAGTTCGCTTTGGGCCAGCAGCGCATCCACTTCCTTGAAAATCTGCGGATTACTGATGAATACCAGCCTGCCGCTTTCGGTATGCAAAAATTCCTCTTTGCTCTTAAAAAACTTGCGCAGCTCTTCATGGCTGAAGCTCAAATCCTGATAGTGATAGCGAACTTCGTAGCTAAACCAGTCGATCTCCTCATCCTTACGCGCAATGAATTCCACCTGCAGCGGAATCTTGGTGATAAATTCGCGGTTCAATTCCTCGTCGATTTTTATCTCCCAATCCTTATCGCTAAGGTTGAAGATCGCCTCCCGCAGCTTTGCCAGCTTGTCTTCGCCGCTGAATACCAGCTCCGAATCCTGATCCAAACGGTTCATCTCCGGCTCGGGCAGCGTGGCCAGCAATTCCTTGATATCTTCAAATAGGGAGGGTGCCAGATGAAACCAGGCTTCACCGCCATCCAGGGTATCAGTGTACTTGCAGTGCACCAGCGGTTTACGGAATTTCAATACCGAGAGGGGAATCTCTTTACCGCCACTGAAAACCAGGCTTCCGCCCACCCGGATTTTATCCCCCAGCTTCTTTAAATACAGCCGCTTGGAGGCAGTTTCATCAACCACATCCGGCAGGGTGATGCGGCTGTCAAAATCCAGGTAGATATCCTGAAAATGCAATTCGCGATGCACAATACTGCGAAAATACACCAGATCACGCGCCTTCAGGATATAGCCTCCGCTGAAGATGGCATCCGTTACTTCCGCTTTGAAGGGTAAATATACCGGATAAATGCGATTTCGGAAGAACAGCCAGCTGGGGTAGCCGGTGAACCATGCGGATAGTTCATCCACAAGCACCGGTACCAAACGGTTCAGCTTGGTGCCCGCAGGCTCAATGCGCAGGGCTAATTGGCTGTGCTGAGCGCTGAATTGCAGCTCTTCACCGGTTTCCTTAACGCTAAAACGGGGCCGGCAATTGC
>JAGOGT010000040.1 GCA_017996595.1 Candidatus Cloacimonadota bacterium | reverse complement strand
GACACCTTACTCGACCGGCACCCAGATTTCGATAATGGATTCGGGTGATTCGGCATCAAAGCGGCAGTCATATACTTCCAGGAGATCGGTGTAGAGAGCGGTATGCTTCTTTTGGGGCAGGTATTTGTAGAAAATGTAGTTGAAGCTTTCTTCCAGGTATTTTAAGGGGCCTTTGTGCTCAAAAACGATATATTTCTGGGCGGGGACTTTGCGCACAATTACGCCCTCGGGGAGATTTTCGGCGCCAGTAATGGGTACGCAGGCCATGTAGCCATAGCCGGTATTTTCTTCGGGATTGTAATCTTCAGTGAAGAAATTAATGCCATAGTAGGGGGCATTTTCCACGGCGGGAAGCTTCTCCACCACTTCCATGAACTGGTTCCATACCTTCATCATGGCTTCGTGTTCCATGGTGTCCATCACCTGGAATCCAGCCACCAGCATATCTTCCTTGTTGTCCTCGCGGGGGATTTCGGAAGTGGTAAATTCGGGAGTGGGGGCTTGGGGCTCGTCAGCCGCGTAGAGCAGGCCGAAAAGCAGGGCGATAATGATCAACACAGTGCGTTTGAGTCTCATTTGATTCTCCTTGTGTACTGATAATTTCTATAAATCACAATATTGCTTTCTGTAGCGCAACACTTTTCCCTGTTCCCTATTCCCTAATATCCCAGATCAGCGGTTCGGGCTTGCAGGGCAGGGGATTGAGCTTATAGGCTGCCAGGATTAGCGCAGCAGTGTCCCTTGCTTGTGTTTCCGAAGCGGCATGAATTTCGCCAAGCTTTTGGCCGGGCTTGATGAAGTCGCCGATTTTGGGATAGAGTAAGGCTCCAGCGCTATAGTCAAGGGTGTCTGAAACCTGCATACGTCCGGCTTTGATGCGCACCAAAGCATAGCCAATGGCGCGGGAATCGATGCTGTGCACATAGCCTTCCTGATTGGCGATCAAGGGCAATTTCACTGCTGCCTGGGCGAAGCGGGAATAATCATCGATCACTTTGGCATCTCCACCCTGAGCTAAAATTATCTCTCTGAATTTCTCCAGGGCCTTGCCGCTGGATACGGCATTGTCAATCATGTTTTTAGCCTCTTCGGCAGTGGCCGCCAAGCCCGCAGAAAGCAGCATCTGGCTACATAGCGTGGTGGTGAGTTCATAGGTATCGGGCAAAAAATTCCCCTTCAGGTATTCGATGGCTTCGATGGTTTCCAGAGCGTTACCCACGGCGTGTCCCAAAGGGCTGTTCATGTTCGAAAATACCACTTTTACCTTTTGGCCGAAGCTCTCTCCGGTGCTGATCAGCAGTTCGGACAGCTCTTTGGCGCGGCGCAGATTGGGCATAAAAGCCCCGCTGCCGATTTTAAGGTCAATCACCAGGTGTTTGGCACCCTCGGCAATCTTTTTGCTCATGATGCTGGCAGTAATCAGTCCCGGGCTTTCCACGGTGGCCGTAACGTCTCTGAGGGCATAAATACGCTTATCGGCAGGCACCAATTCCGCAGATTGACCCACCAAAGCATAGCCGTGCTTTTCCACCAAAGCCATAAAATCATGCATGCTGAAGGAAGTGATGAAGCCCGGAATGGATTCCAGCTTGTCCAAAGTGCCGCCAGTGTGACCCAAACCACGGCCAGAAATCATGGGTACATACAGCCCCAAAGAAGCCGCAATGGGGGCCAGCATGAGGCTGATTTTGTCGCCTACGCCGCCGGTGGAATGTTTATCAGCCACGGGCAAAGCATCATCAAAAGTGATGGTTTTGCCTGAGGCGATGTAGCAACTTGTGAGGGCTGCGATCTCGCTATCGGAGAGGCCTTGGAGGTAAGATGCCATCAGTAATGCGCTCATCTGGTATTCGGCAATGCTGCCATCCAGATAGCCGGAGACAAAAAAGCGGAGTTCATCGGCGCTGAGAGCAGCACCATCGCGCTTCTTAAGAAGCAATTCCACAGGATTATAGGCTTGCATAATCTGTCCTAATTGGTGATAAGTTTGCTGCGGATGTAACCGCTGAAGAGATCCATGATCCACACCACCAGCGCAATCAGCCACATGATGAGGCCTACATTGCGCCAGGAAAGCATTTGCTGCTGCTGATACAAGGCCAGGCCGATACCACCGCCACCTACGAAACCGACGATGGTGGCCATGCGGACATTGATGTCCCAGCGGTAAATGGTGAAGGCCAGATAGGGCGCAAGGATCTGTGGAGTAACGGCATAGCGCCATACCTGCAGGGTGGAAGCGCCGGTGGCTTTGATGGCTTCCACGGGTCCCGGATCGATGTTTTCAATCTGTTCGCTATAAAGCTTGATGAGGGAGGCGATGGAATGGATCCACAAGGCCAGCATTCCGGCAAAGGGTCCGATGCCTACCCACACGCAAAAGATGATCGCCCATACGATAGCTTCAATGCTGCGGAAGATGGTGGAAAGGGTGCGGATGAAAACGTAGGCGGCACGTCCCAAGAGCGAACCGAACATCAGATTTTTGGCAGCAAAAAATGAAAAGAGAAAGGCAAAGGGGATGGCCAGCACCGTTGCCAGAAGAGCCAGATAGATGGTTTCCACCAGGGCGGCCAGCATGGGCACCAGTTCCGCAGGATTGGGATTGAAAATACCGCTCAAAATGCTCTGCGTATTGGCGGCTTGGGTAAAGAACGCGATGGGCTTCACTTCCACGATCACCCAGGCCATGATGATGCTGATGGCGATCATCAGATACATCTCGATTTTCCAGGCAAAGCCACGGCTATCCGGAGTGATGATCCTGCAGCCGATGCAGTTTTTGGTGAAAAGCATAAGGCAGGCGATCAGCAGCGGATAAGCCAGGATGAACCACCCGGCAGGAGAAACTCCTCCCACGCGCAGAACGAACCAGCTGAGGCAGGCAACGATATAAAGCCACAGCAGGTATTCAATGCCAAAAATCTTTATAGTTTTCATTTGGAATTCTTAATAAGGTAATAAGCGGGCATGCGTCAAGGAAAAAGATCGAGTTCCGCCTGCTCCAGCTTCAGCTTAACCTTGGCGGTAGTAACAAAATGTAGCTTCGCTACTTCATTCAAGCGCCCAAATCCATACTGTTTACAAAATTCCACAGCAGTTTCAATAACTCGCCCCGAAGCGCCCAAGGGAAGGTCGATTTGGTAGAATTCGCTTAGTTCCCGATGCGCCAAAACAAATTGATAACGGGCGATAATGGAGGCAGCAGCCACGGCTGGATCAGCTTCCGCGCCGGGACGTTCGATGCAGGGCAGGGGGCAAGCCTTGGTAGCCAGATAGCTTTGCACGCGCTTATGGAGGCTGAATTGATCCACCAGGACGCCTTGCATGGTACCTTGCTTTTTGCATAGCTCCAGGATGGCGGTGCCATGCAGCCAGGCTAAAAGGTGATTTAGGTTCTTTCCCTCTTTGCGGAAGGAGGCAATCAGCTCGTTATATTTGGTGGGTTTTAGGGCCACGCAACTTATTCTGGCGGCGTGATGGCGATAGAGATGCATAGCGATGCGATTGATCTCAGCAGCCTTCAGCAGCTTGCTATCCATAATTCCCAAGCTCTTAAACTCTGCATCCAGAGACTTATCGTAGGCAAAAGCGCAGACCACGGGCGCGCCAAAATAGTCCCCTTTGCCGCATTCATCGCTGCCCATCCAGGCATTCCAGGTGTGAAATGGGGTATTGAAGCCCGTCTTGGGGCTTTCTCCCTTTATCAAAGCTTCCACCAGATTTTTCAGGGAGCTGCCTTTAGCTGCGCCCACCACCTGGCTAAGGCCTTTTTTGTCCGAGTAATAAATATTCAGGGTAGCGCTTTGCTGCTCTTTATTCAGCCGCAGTTGCACGCCATAGGCGATGTCCTTATGTTCGGTTATCTCTATGCCATGCTTTTGCAGCAGGGGGCCAAGGTGGCTGAGGTAGTATTCGATTTCCTTGTGCATGGTTTATTTTTGGCGGTATGCGGCGATCACTTCACCCACGGTGTATAGCGATCCCCCTGCAATAAGAACATCATCGGGCTTACATTCTGACAGGGCGGTTTTCAGAGCTTCTGATACAGATGCAAAGCCCTGGCAGGGAACATTATGCTTGCTGATTTCGCTTAGCTGCTCTTCCACGGTAGCCGCACGGTCGCTTTTATTCTGAGCTACATACACGAAGGAAGCGTTGTGGCAGATCTCTTGCAGCATTTCCGCGTAGTTCTTATCGGCCAGAATGGACACCAGAAACTTCAGCTTGCGGCCAGGATAAATGCGGTTCAGGGATTTGACAAGGGCATTGATGCCGTGCAGATTGTGCGCTCCATCCACGATCAGGGTGGGATTTTGGGACAGCAGTTGCATCCTTCCCTGCCAGTTTATGTGCTGCAAAGCCTGGCGGATGGAAGCTTCGGAGATGGCAAAGCCCTTGATGCGGGCATAGAGGATGAAGGCAGTAACAGCGCAACCAAGATTTACAGCCTGGTGTTCGCCGATGAGATTGGCCTTCAGGCCCTTAAAGCGGTATTCCTGAAATTCATAATCGAAGCACAATCCGGATACCATGTCGCTGGATATTTCTGCCTTCCAATCGCGGTTATAGCGATAAACAGGCACTTCCAGGGATGCAGCTTTGCCCAGAATCACCGCTGCGGGGCTTGCTTCCGTATCGCCCATAACCAGGGGTACTCCGGCTTTGATGATGCCTGCTTTTTCGGCGGCAATCAGCTCTTTGGTGGGGCCTAAGGTCTTAACGTGATCCAGGCCGATATTGGTGATAATGGCCACCTCGGGGGTGAAAAGGTTGGTGGCATCCAGCCTGCCGCCAAGCCCCACTTCGATAACCGCGGTGTGCACTTTATCTTCTCTGAACATGGATAAAGCGATGGCGGTGCTTATCTCAAAAAAGGAGGCATCCCATTTGTTAAAAAGGCTCTCATAGCGGTGATAGGTATCCAGCACACGTTCAAAATCAACCTCATTTCCATCAATCCGAAAGCGCTCCGTGTAGTTTATCAGGTGCGGGGAAGTATTCATACCGCAGCTTTGTCCATGTGCCAAAGCCAGCGCTTCCAGAGTGGCACAAACGCTGCCCTTGCCATTGGTTCCGCCCACATGAAATCCGGATAGAGCCTTTTGAGGATCTCCCATATCGGCGTAGAGACCGATAACGCGGCTAAGCTCCAGCTTTACATTGCCGGAGTATTTCTGATAGATCAGATCCAGAAATTCCTGATATTGCATTTGATAATCTCCAGGGAAAAGAAAAAAGTTCAAACAGCAGCCGGGATGGGATGATGCTTGAACTTTTGTATTTGCAGTTTAGTGCATCTATTCTGCTACGCTGGGTTCCAGAGCAGCGAACTTCTCAGGGAAAAGTACGGCGCGCAGAGCGTTTATATCGGCTTTCCGTTTTGTAAAGGCATTGGGATCGGTTTTCCAGATTTCCACATATTTGGTAAGCAGTTCCAGCTTGCGAGCGCCATTGGTTTTGGTTTCTTCGTCGATATATTCCATGTCGTCGATCATATAGTTTTGCAGCTGGGTAGGCTCCATATTTTCGTAGAAGATCTTGGGAATAATGTGCTTGGGATAGGCAGCCAGATTGGGGCAGAGCACGATTACGCCGTAATTGTGCTTTACTTCGGTGCCGATCTGTTCCGCTACGTATTTGCCAAAGATGATGTATTCTTGCTTTTGGCGGGAGGTTTCGGGGCAGTATTGAGCGGCAGTAAGGTATTTATTTTTAGGGTCCTGAGCCTTGGGAGTTTTCAGCAGGGTATTGATATCACCGCTGAAATCGGCATTGGTATCGCGCATATAGTCTGTAGTAGCCACCCAGATTTGCTTCATGCTATTGATGCAATCATCTATATTCTGTTCTTTGTCCAGATTAAAGAAATTCGGCAACGCCAGGATGAAGATCAAGGCGAACAAGAGGATGATACTGAGAACAGTATACACCGAGATTCCGTTTTGTTTACGAAGCATAAGAAACTCCTGAAATGAATTCGTTCCAAAGGATTTACACATGGTGATTCTCGTCAAGCCTTATTTTTGCTTTTAAGGATTTTGCCGATGTAATGATAGGTTTCCGGAATGTCTTTGAACCTGCTCCGGTAGTCCTTTTTGGGATCGATAGCGGTTCTCTTCATGCGGGAGGAGACATTGGTTTCGCCCCAGTTATAGGCTGCCAGGGCAAGGCTCCAATTTCCATCATAGCGTTTCAGCAGATACTTCAGGTATTTGGCGGCCAGATGGAGATTGTAGAGCGGCACAAAGAGCAAACCCCGCTTGTGTTCTTTGTGAATGTAGTGCGCGGTGCTTTCGCGAATCTGTCCCAAGCCGATGGCTTCGGCATCCGACACGGCAAAGCTGCGAAACGAACTTTCCGCACGGATGAGGCGATAGAAGATCACGGGATCCAGCCCATGCCAGATCGCCACTCCCACCGTCATCACCCTTATGGAAATGGGATTATAGAGCAGGATAACAAGAATCAGCAGCACCAGCAAGACCGAGATGATCTTTTTGGTGCTGCCGCTTTTCTTACGTTTATTCAAGGATGAAGGTCTTAGTTCGGATTCCTATGCCAGGCGCTTTTTGAAGTCATTCAGCTTCAAAACGTGCGTTACTTCTTCGTTGATGATACTGCGCAGCACGGTTTTGGTTTTGGCGCTGGTGGCATAATCGGCAATGGCGTGGAAATAGAGCAGAGTGTCTTTTTCGAAGGTGATGGCATTATCCAGGATGCTCTTCAGGTCTTGGGCCTGGATTGCCATTTGGATGGCGGAATGTTCGCTATTGAAGATGCGGCCGTCCACGATGGTTTTCAGGTATGCAGCCACCAATTCCCAATCCTGGGAAAGCTCCAGAACGTTCATATCCATCTCGTCCCGAAGATTCATAAATTTCTTTTCGTGGCTCAGTTCCTCGTCCCTCAGGTATTCCAAAAACTCTTTGGCTTTGGCGTCCAGATCCTTGCGCTTGGTGGCCTCATGATAGAAGGCATAGCCGTTCTTTTCAATCTGCACGGCCATTTCGATCACTTCATTTACAGAATATACTGCCATTATTCCTCCTTGGAGAATATCTTGTTTTCTTTAGCTATTTACAATATGACCGGATAGGGCAAAAAGTCAAGGGAAAAGATCGGGTGAGGTTTCAGGCATTATAAGTGGAAGGGTGCAGAGGAGCTAAGAATGAAGAATTATGACAGCTGGGATGGATAGGCAAAAGCTCTCTCTGATTATCTATCTGAATTTGTCCATTGTATCCATATTGTCCATATCGCTGATTCATAAACGTTTGTCATGAGATCCCCATGTGACCACCGGGCATTTGCATGGGCAGCACATGGGCAGCGCATGGGAATGTAGAATGTAGAATGTAGAATGTAGAATGTAGGATGCAGGATGCAGGATGCAAGATGCAAGATGTAGAAAGCTGCGCTTCTATGCATTTCCGCTTGGTTTGAAAGTGATTCTCTTCTGCACCTTATTTTCTGATCCAAGGGCATTTCTGTTATTCAAAAAAATAAATTAAACGTAAAAAACTGGAAAAACAGGTTGACAATATTAGCCTATTCGATTGAACTTGTTACACGATAAGAAACCCAGTATCAGCCCCGGCTGCCAACATTGGTTAAGATACTGATAAACAGAAGTATTGAAGACATAATGAGCAAGGAGATCGATATGTGGAAATTATCCAAGATATCTTTATTATGCGTTTTTATCGCGGGTCTTATCCCCCTGTGGGGAAATAGCGATGCCTCCGGAGATGGCCGCACGCTTATTCTTTCCGAGAATTTCGACAGTGTTTCCGCACCCAATCTTCCCACCGGCTGGACGGTGATCAACAATGATAACGATAATCAAACCTGGGTAACTCATACCGTTTCGCCCATCAGCCCTCCCAATTCGCTATGGAGCGCTTTCAGCAATTCTGAGCCCAAAGATGACTATCTCGTTACCCCACCTCTGCAGCTTACAAGCGGCCAAACATATTATGTGTCGTTCAAATTCCGCTCCGGGTATATGGATTGGGAGAAGTTCAGAGTGCTGCTAGGCAGCGCTCCCTCAGTTTCATCTTTAAACACTGTGGTGTACAATAATCCGGGATTCAATAATGATGTGCCTCAAACGGCCACCGCTACTTTTACGATCGGCACCACCGGCACTTATTATCTGGCCTGGCATCATTACAGCG
>JAGOGT010000039.1 GCA_017996595.1 Candidatus Cloacimonadota bacterium | reverse complement strand
GATCAAAGCCAGCCAGTAGTTTCAGCTTGGGAACAAGGGCATCCAGATTTCCCCCAAGCAGATGATGCGTCCAGGTAAGATGCGGAGTGCGGTATTCGCTAATGCCATTATTCCATTGGCTCATTCCTGATTTGCTGCCAGAATAGTTATATAATCTGGATAAGCTCTTCAAGGGCGAACGGAGGACAAGCTGATATTCCAGCTGTCCCCAATTCAGGATGCTGATCTCCGCGAGGCCATTATCTGCTAACGCATTGGCTTGATTAATAATAAAGTTACCAGCATGGGGAAGCTTGGGATAGGGATACCAGGAGGGGATAATCAGAACTTTTTTCATCGTTGCTTGAGTACTTCATCAAAGCAGGAGGCAAGCCGGGAAGTTAGTTGACGGCGCTCAAACTGCTTGATATAATCCCAATCTGGCTCAATTTGCAGTTTACCTGCCTCCCATTGGCGGTAAAGCTGCAGCAGCTTATCCTTTATGTCTGATACACTTGCAGAATCGGCAATTAGTCCGCTTCTGGCTTGTGAAAAGATTTCGGCGCATACTCCTTGGGGATTGATCACAGCCAGAACCGGCCTGCCGCTTCGCATATACTCGAAGAGTTTACCGGGAATTACGACATCGCTTTTGGGGCCAGGTCCTGAGAACAACAGCAGCAGATCGGCCTGCAAAAGTGCCTCTATTGCCTGATGATGGGGAAGATAGGGATGAAGCTGCACTATCTGGTTCACCTGGCTGGAGGCATCAATGCCGCTAAATACGAAGCTACGATAATTCTGGCCATAGATATCGATGCGGATTCTGGAGGGATCTATCTCTTGGGATAGTACCAATTCGTGTAGCGCTTGCCAGATATTAGCAGGATTACGCCTTCCATACAAGGCTCCAGGATACACTATATGCATAAACTTGCGGTCTTGCCTGGGTGGGGCTTTGCGTGGCGAAAAATCTGTTTCGTCGTAGCCATTGGTGATAACAGTGTAATGCTCTTCCGGAAGCTCTGGATAAAGTGCCAAAAAATCATTCTTATAAGCCCGGTTGGTGGCCACCACATGGTTGGTTTTAGTTAGCACCAGCTGCTCAAGCTGGCGGTCTTTGGCGGTGAAGCGTTTGGGAGGAATGCGATCCAGACGGCTCTGACCCAGGCTCCAATCATCCCGAAAACTTACTACAAAGGGAATAGCATACTTATCCTTGATCCAGGGACCCAGCAGCATGGGGGAGAAGGGTGGTCCACTGATAAAAACTAAATCTGGCTTGTGAAGCTTCATAATCTTGCTAAGCTTCGCCTTGGCAAAGGGTAGCCAGAGCAATTCCGGATCGGGAATAAAAACATGGAAGTTCAGCCAGTTAACCAGCTTGTGGAGCCTTAAACCCCATAGAAGTTTAAACAGCCAGCGGGCATCAAGGGTAAAGCTACGGTAGATAATTTGATTCTTGGGAAGTTCCCTGGCCAGACTATAGTCGCGAGCTTGCTTTAATAAATGGTAATCCGGAGTAAGAATGATTGGTTCCCAGCCATAATCTGGTAAATACCTGGCGAATTTGGCTCCCCGTTGCACTCCCGAACCCCCACCTGGAGGGTAGTTATAGGCAATAAAGAGTACTTTCTTCATCCTCAGCCGTGCCTTTCCATTAATTGAATCTTAAGCACTTTGAAGTGAAGCTGGCGGTTCATCTTTTCCTCAGACGAATCAGATCGGCGATGATTGAGCGGATAAAAGCCAGGTCGCAATCCAAGATCACGCCTCCAAGCCTTCCCAGGAAGATATAGCCAAGCATGAATAATCCTGAACCAAGCACAATTTGCAGCAGAGTGGAACTCAGCACCGTAAACAGAGCATACACCAAAGCTCCCGATATAATAGTTACCAGCGCGGTGCGAACTATCTTGCCAATGGGGAAGAGGGCGGATAGCTTCAGCTTCAGGCTCTGATGCATAAGCAGCAGGTAGAGCAGCACCGAAAGCCAGGTAACGGTTACCGTGGCATAAGCTGCACCTTGCATCCCCCAGGCACGGATCATGAAGAAATTCAGCACTGCATTGCTCAATAGCGTGATAACAGAAATTACCATGATCAGCTTGGTTTTACCGCAGGCCTGAAAGAGAATGCCGTAAGTTGCAATCCTCAAGGGGAGGATAAGCAAGTATATCCGGAAATACACCGCAGCTTCAGCGTATATCTGGCCATACAGGAAAATCATCATGGGTTCTGCAAAGATAAAAAACAGCGCTGTAAGGGGAAAGATGATCAGAGTGTTCTTGCGGACTGCGCCGCAATAGAGTTCGCTCATAGCCCGGGGATCGGAGGAACTGAGATGAGGCAGCAGCACGGAATTAACCGAATTTGAAAGGATTCCCACCAGAGGTAGCTCCATCGCCCCAATGGAAAAAACTGCGAATTGCTCCGGAGTAAAGAATCCCGAAATCATGAATTTATCCAGCTGCATGCTCAGCATCCCGATGATAGAAGCCAGACCGAGGGGAATGGCATAGCCAAGTTGCTCCTTCAGTCCCGAATAGATGCTGCCATCAAAGAGCGCGTGGTATTTGCGAAGCTGCACTTGTGCATAAATCCACTGTAGAAAAGCCGAAATAATCACCGCCACCACGATGCTATACAGATTGCGGGTAAAAAGCGCGGTTCCGAGGATTAAAAAGAAATCACAGCCAATCGCAAAGAGCATGAATTTGGCAGCGCGGGCAGTTTGCTTCAAACCCAGCATTACTGAGCTATATAGCTGCGTGATAAGCATAAACACCGGATATACGGCAAACAGCAACAGCAGTTTGTCTATCTGGGGATTGGCAAAGCGAAAGGCTACTTCATGGCGGAAAAGAATCATCGCCAGGGCAAAAAGCAGCGCCAGTAAGGACACGATATTCAAGGTTCTGGCGATCAGTGCTTTTTGGGATTTTTCGTCTGGAGCTTTGGGCAAGAAGTACAGAAGGCTTTGGGGAATTCCCAGCATCAGCAGCGTGGAAAAGGTAGTATAGATCAGGAAAAGTTGCCGATAGGTACCCAATTCACCCGGGGTGATGAGTCTGGCCAGGGCGATGCCAATCAGGCTCTTCAGAAAGAAGCGGAAAAAATCAGCCGCAGTAAGGAGTCCTGCTTGCCTGGAAAGCTTGCTCACGGAGTATCCTGAGCCTTAAAAACAAGGTCATCTGCCGGATAGCTCATCTCGGTAAGCAGCTTCCAGGCGTTTTCCGGTTTTATCCCCGCATAGCTGAAGAGCGCAATCCCTGCAAATCCGTAGGCTCTGATCTCTTCAATTCTTTCTGCCACATCCGCCAGATTGTATCCGTTTGTAGATAGAATACTTGCCCCATCATCGCGCCAGGCTCTGATCCCCACCACGATTGCTTCGCTTTTATCCAGCAGCAGGTACTGGCTCAGTTGCTTCGAGAAGGTCTTCAGCTTGGTGCTGTAAGCCATCGGATAAACCCTATCAATATATCCCTTTTGCAGCCACTTAGTCCAGTCCTGAGCATAGGCAACATTGGCATCAGCGATGTCTGCAAAAACTGCGGCACTGGTCAGGATAGCGGGATTTATTCCCTTCACCAAGCTCTGAAAACGCTGCACAAATCCGGTAACTTGCATGATCCGCCACTCATTGAAGCTGATCTCATCATGTTCACGGCAATATTCTTGATAGCGTGCCAGGGACACCGGATGGTACCCCAGATTTTCATTGGGATAGCGGATATAATCCAGGTGGATGCCATCCAAATCTGGATATCCGGTGAGCAGATTGCCTATTATCTCCAGAAGATAATCCTGCACTTCGGGGATTCCGGGATCGATGTAATATCCGTACTGACTCGAAGTATTCATGAGGCGGCGATTTGCATCATAAGTTATCCATTCAGGATGGTTGTTATAGATATAATTCTTCTCTAATAGCGCCTGATCAAGCGGCGTGGCATTAAAAGCTATCACCCAGGCATGCACTTGAATTCCTGCGGCGTGTGCCAGCTGTAGAATATCCAGCAGCGGATCATATTCCGGAATATCCAGAACATGGCTGCGGGGTTCGGGATTATGGAAATGCTGCGCACCGCGGGAGGTGTCGAAGAGGGCATCGGAGCGATAGCGCACTTCCACCAATAGTTCATTCTGATGGCTATTGATAGCGGTTTCCACCAGCTTGGCCACCTTGGAGGGGGAACTGATATCCCAGGGCAAGGCCCATAGGGAACGCACTTCTTCCCAGGAACCCTGAAATTCGAAAGCCAGGGCATCCAGTTCGTCTTGAGCATAGCAAATAGCCGGGGTGCAGATTATCAACGCCCAGATGAAAAGCAGCAGCAGCTTCTTCACTCGCCGTCCCTGATGAGGTTGATGGTGCTCTGTGCGCTGCCATCGCCAAAGTACAGGTTTAGCACGTCATTCACTTTCAGCTGCTGCGTGGATTTGATCAGTTGCCCATCTTTCATCGCCATAATCCAGCCCTTTTCTCTGATGCGGCGTGGGGATAACTGGGCCAGCAGGCTATCATGATTCTGCAATTTCACCCGCAGCTTGGTTAAATGGTTATCTGTGGCGTCCCCAAGCTTGGCAGCCAGATACTGACATTGGGTTTTGTAGCGTGATTCCAGGCTCTCCAGGCGATTGCGCAGCATGCTGATACTACTTCGCTCCACCTCACTAAGCTTGATTCGCTTTGCGGAAATCTGATTGATGCTATTCATCAGGCTCATGGTGGCCATATCAAAACGTTGCTGATACGATTGCCACAGCTTCTCAGGATGGTAGCGGGAAAGCTCCAGTTTCAAGTCGCCAAGTTCTTTGGCCAGAATAGCTTTCTTGCGTTCGCTGCTCATCTCGATGCGCCGCTGCAGAGAGCCCAGATATTCCAGCAAATCTTTCTTGTCCGGAACTGCCAATTCTGCCGCCGCGGAAGGAGTGGGTGCCCGCAGATCAGATACAAAATCCACCAGCGTAAAATCAATTTCATGGCCCACAGCCGTGATGATGGGAAGCTTGGAAGTAAAGACAGCCCGCACCAAAGCTTCATCATTGAAGCAAAACAGATCTTCGGGAGAACCGCCGCCACGCGTAAGAATAAGCAGATCAACCTCGTTGCTGTCATTAAAATAGCGGATTCCCCGAACTAGCTGTGCGGGAGCTTCAGGCCCCTGCACCAGCGCCGGATAAACAATTATCTCTGCGGGATAACGGCGGGTAATGATGTTTTTGATATCCTGCAAGGCCGCTCCGGTAGGGGAAGTAATAATCCCAATGCGCTCGGGATATTTGGGGAGGGGCTGCTTGTGCTGGGTGTCGAAAAGTCCTTCCTGCTGCAGCTTTTTCTTCAGTTGCTCAATCTTTTGCTGCATCATTCCCAGTCCTGCCTGCGACATGCTCTGCACATTCAGATTGTAGGTTCCGCCCTTTTCAAAGAGGGTGATGCGGCCAAAGCAAATCACCTGCATGCCTTCCACGGGCTTGAAATCCAATCGCATATTCACATTGCGGAAAAAAGTGCAACGCAGGGTGGCATTTTCGTCCTTCAAATTAAAATACATGTGCCCCGAGCTGTGATGCACAAATCCGGAGATCTCTCCGGATACATACATCGCTTCCATAGAGCTTTCCAGCACCTGGCGGATGTGCCGGGTAACTTCAAATACGCTGAATACGGTTAATTCTTCCATCTTGAATCCAGAATTCATAGCACAGGATATTTGTCAACAGCGGGGCTGCGCTACGGCAAAAACCAAGCTGAACTTGCCTGCTGCAAAAAAGCAAGGCTCACGCTCAACCCAAGTGGGTAGTAACCTAAGATTTATGTAGAGCAACAAGCTCTTTTTTACTTATGTAAGTATTGAACTGCATGCTAGGGAATCAGTTATCTTGCGATGCCCATGCGATCCCCGGGTGTTTACATGGGCATCACATGGGCACCGCATGGTTAAGGATATGGGATGATGACAATTCGATCAGTTCAGTCCCTGAGTTTGGAAGAGAACCAGGAAGCGGTTTCCAACCTGCCATCATCCAGTGCCTGATAACGCGCCAAATGGAAATACAGTGGCCATTATTCTCACAGCATAATTTGCCAGATAAACCTTTTCGATTAGCTTTAGAGTAGCAAAGCGATCTCACAAGGAGCAACAGATGGAATACGATCCCATAAAAGACAAGGTGGAGCGGGCTATATCCCTGTTTCCAGTCTTAAGAAGGCTGTTCTATATGACGATGGATACTTTTCTTTTAAGGCAGGGCTATGTGAAAAGAGAGATCAAGGCCTGGCTGGAGCAAAAAGAGGGAACCGGCTTCTATGATGCGGGGGCAGGATTTTGTCAGTATTCCTGGTTTGTGTTGCGAAACTATCCGCAAGCCCGAGTATTTGCCACTGATCTAAAAACAGATTACTTAAGGTCATTTGGGTCATTTCTGGAAGATCAGGACAAAGGCAGATTTGGATTTCAGAGTGCCGATCTGCAGAGCTTTGTGCCTGCCCGGAAATATGATATGGCGGTTGCAATTGACATCATGGAGCACATCGAAGATGATGTGGCTGTCCTCAAGAATTTCCAGGAAGCTCTGGTTCCGGGTGGAATCCTGATCATCTCCACTCCCTCGGACACGGATGAAGCGGCAAAATTCACCGAAGAACACGTGCGCCCGGGTTATAATAAGCAAGCCCTGGAAACCAAGCTACGGGAAGCCGGATTCAAGATTGAAAAGAGTATCTACAGTTATGGAAAATTCGGGAGCGGTGCGTGGAAACTGCTGATCAAGATTCCTTTGGAATTGCGGGAGAAAAAGCTTCTACCCCTGCTGCTTATTTATCTGCCCGTAATATTTCCTTTTGCCCTGCTACTGATGAAGCTGGATATGAAGATGAATAACCAGACGGGGACGGGGATCATCGTCGTGGCAAGGAAGACTAAGGTGTTATGAGTGAATAGTGAAAAGGGGTGAAACACGGTTCATCCGATTAGTGCAGGTTTTCCATATCGTCCATTCTGTCCATTGCTAACGAAATCATGCAGGTGCAGACTACGCTAGCCCTCTGCGTCGGTAACCCTCTAACCCATTAACCCTCTGGCTCCAGACTATACTCACGAATTTTGTTTAAAAGGGTTTTACGGTCGATACCCAGAATGCTTGCGGCTTTGCTTCGATTACCACCTTGTTGAGTCAGAACGTCTTTGATGTATTCGGCTTCCACCTGTTTGAGGCTGCGGTTTAAGTCACGTGAACTCCCCAGGCAGAATTTCATGTGCTCGGGCAGATCGGAGATATTTACCTGTCCATCTTCGCAGAGGACAACCAGCCGGTAGATGAGATTCTCCAATTCCCGCACATTGCCTGGCCAGGAATAAGTAATCATGGAATTCAAAGCGGCATCGCTGATCGTGGGGATAGCCAGCGAACTTTCCGAAGCGTATTTGTGCAGGAAGTGGGTGATGAGCGGAGGAATGTCATCGGGATGTTCACGCAGGGGCGGAATATCGATTGGCAAAACGTTCAAGCGGAAATAGAGGTCGTTTCGAAAGCCACCTTGTTTCACCAGAAGGGGGAGATTTTTGTTGGTGGCGGCGATAATGCGCACATTCACTTTACGGGGTGTTTTGGATCCGATCATATATACCTGCTGATCCTGCAAAACGCGCAGTAGCTTCACCTGCATCGATAATGGGGTTTCGCTGATCTCATCCAAAAAGATACTGCCCCCATCGGCAGTGATAAAATATCCCGCTCTGGTTTCGGTGGCACCTGTGAAGGAGCCTTTCATGTAGCCGAAGAGTTCTGCTTCCAGTAAGTTCTCGGGAATAGCGCTGCAATTCACAGGCACAAAAGGGGCCTTGCTTAGCCGCGAATGATAGTGAATGGCACGGGCCACCAGTTCTTTGCCGGTGCCGCTTTCTCCCTGAATGAGGACGGTGGCATTGGTACCTGTGGTTTTATCGATAATAGCAAAGAGATCCTTCATCACCTGCGACACGCCGATAATCCCAAAAGGATTGGTGAGAGGGACGCGATCCATATTTTTCAGGGTGCGGCGTTTGGCAATGGCTTTACCAATGGCAGAAAAAAGCTCTTCGTCGGTAAAAGGTTTGCGCAGGTATTCCTCTGCGCCGGTTTTTACCGCTTCCACCGCGCTTTCGATGCTGGGATAACCGGTGATCATGATCACCGGGATGTCCTGATGATGGCTTTTGAGATGACGGATCAGATCGAGACCGGTAACCTTGGGCATCTTATAATCGGT
>JAGOGT010000038.1:2471-8237 GCA_017996595.1 Candidatus Cloacimonadota bacterium | reverse complement strand
GTTTAAAAGTGAGCCGTAAAAAGAGGAACACGGATGACAGGATGCACAGGATAGAAGGGATTTTCTCTTTAGCTCTTTGTTGGTTTCTTGGCGGTTTGGAATTCGCCACTACGGTCGATCCGCCAATCGCCCCTACGTTAGTTTCATTTTCTTTAGCCACTGCACTTTTCTATGGCGGTTTGGAAACCGCCACTACCTAGGGTTGCGAAATGGGCAATTCGGGGTAGTCCTTTTGCTTTTGCAGGTAGTTTTTATGCAGCTTTTGCAGGTCTTTATACTGCGAAAGCACCAGGCCAACGAGGGTAAGCATCAGGCCTATGGTCGAATAAACGGTTAAGCGGTCGCCCAGAATGAAAAAAGCCAGGGCCACGGTGAAGACGGGGATGAGATTGGTGAAAACATTGGATCTGATCACCCCCAGTTCGCGGATCACGCCTGTATATAGCAAAAAGGCTCCCACCGAGGCAAAGATAGACATGGCGGCGATGGTGCCAAGGCCGGTAGCGCTGTGCTTCATGCTAAAGAAGTGCGCCCCATCGTAATACAGGAAGAGCGGCAGAAAATAGATCAGCCCAAAAAGGCATTGCCAGGCAACGATGGTGAGAGCGCGGTAACGATGAGTAAGATTGCGCACCGTGATGCCATAGAAAACTCCCGCAAATACCGCAATGAGCAAAAATAGCACCCCCTTAAGGGTGGCCGAAAGGTCGCTGGATCCCAGGCTCATAATCGCTACGCCCAGGGTACTGATAATCAGCCCCCAAATAAGGTAGCCCGATAGCTTTTCCTTCAGAATCAGCCAGGCTCCCAAAGCGGCAAACAGGGGAATGGTGGAGATCACCAGGCTGCCCAAAGTGGAGGACACATATTGCATGCCGTTGGCTTCGCCAATGAAATACATGAAGGGTTCGCAAAAGGCCACCAGCATCAGGCGCAGAAAGTCTTTGCGGGATATCTTTTCGCGCTGGCGAGAAATTCCCATCACGACAAAGAGCAATACCGCGGCCAACAGCAGCCTCAAGAAGGTGATTTCATAGGGACGGTAGCTGACAAAGGCGATTTTGAACCACACGAAGGTGAGGCTCCAAAAGAGCATCGCCAATATCGCTTTCAGATAGGTGATCCAGAGCTTCATTCGCTGAATTCGAGCACTTCGCCGCCGGGGATGGTTTTCAACTTGCCGCCGTCGTTCATATCCCGGCAGGGTCCGGCTTCAATTTCGGCGCTATCCGTGTAACCACGCTGTTCCCAAAAACCGGGATAATAATTATTGGTAAGCTCAATTTTAACCACGCTTTTGGCGGATTTATAGCCCCAGAGATAGGGAATGAAGCTGCGGATGGGGCCGCCGTAATCTTCGTTTAAAAATTCGTCTTCAAAGCTATGCACCATCAGGGATTTTTCCTTTAGCGCGATATCCAGAGGGATGGAGGTGTCATAGATCTCGCCCACGCTCCAGAACCGGACGTAATTGCAGGTGGATTTTACCTTTACGGCATCCAGTATGGCGCTGATGGGGATGCCTTTCCACAAGCCATTCACCGACCACCGGGTTACGCTGGTGAGGCGTCCCTCCACTTCTCGCTGGGGGAGCTCCATCAGCTCTTTCCAGCTAAAGGTTTGGGGTGCTTCGCATTCGCCGCTAACGCTTATCTCCCAGGTGTCGCGGTCTAAATCTCCGGGATGGCCTTCCGCCCAGAAAATGGGGGTATTCAGTTCTGCAAGTTTACTCATGGCTTTATCCTTATTTTGTTCTTTGCTTTGGGCACGGCAGGAGCTATTTACAAGCAACAATGCCGCCAGGGTGATGAAGATGATGTGCTTATTCATGTCACGAAGAGGTTAGCGATGATATCCGAAGGGATTATGGAGGGTGTAGCGCGCTGCAGGCTTAGTTTTTCAGCGGTGCTGCCCATCAGATATGAGGCGTTGATAGAAGCAGAGCCGGGCTCCATGCCTTGAGCGAGGAAGGAGGCAATGATCCCTCCCAAAACGTCGCCGCTACCGCCAGTGGCCAATCCGTCATTTCCGGATGTACTGAAAAGCAGGCGCTGAGAGTCGCAGTAGATGGACGTATCACCCTTCAAAAGCACTTTAGCGCTTGTTTTAAGGCAAAACTCCTGCAGGGTGGCCGGGGTGTCGTTTTTTAGCTGATCCATGGAAATTCCGCTGATTCTGGCGAATTCTCCGGGATGGGGAGTAAGGAGGATATTGTCGCGCTTGAGATGATTCAGCAGCTCGGGATTTTGGGAGATGAGGGTGATGGCATCGGCATCGATCACGATGGGAGCCTTGGCACAGCTAAGCACCAGATCCAGAACGCTTAAGGCATATTCGTCCAAACCCAGGCCCGGACCGATGAGAATTGCGGAAGCAGGTTTCAGAAAGTCCGTATAGGTTTCCAGATCAAATTCCGGAATATTGGTGATGTGGGGTAGGGAACGGAACATGATTTCGGGCGTGAGGGAAGCATAGTGCAGCTCCAGTTCGTTGCGGCTGACCAGATATACATAGCCCGCTCCGGAACGCAGCGCTGCCTGTGAAGCCAAAGCCACGCTTCCCGAAAAACCGGGAGAGCCACCAATGATAAATACCCTACCGAAAGAGCCTTTATGCGCCTGTGGATCGCGGTGCGGATAGATGCAATTGTCCCGGGTAACCAATTCCTGGCAGTTTAGCTCGTGGTGGTACATGGCCGGAATCCCGATGGGGATAATATGGACAAAGCCGCTGTTCCTTTTACCTGCATGCAGTATATGCCCGGTTTTGAGGGCATGGATGGCCAGGGTATGATGCGCGCACAAGGCGTTTTTGGCAGCAATTCCGGTATCGGCATTTATTCCCGAGGGAATATCGATGGCGATGCGGATGGCTTTGGAGCGATTGCAGATGATGAAAGCCGCGGCCACTTCGGCAGGTAATTCGCCGCGGAAGCCGATGCCAAAGACGGTGTCGATGATCAGCGAGGTGCCATCCAAAAGATGCGCGGCCAGTTCGGGATCATCCTGCCATCTCCAATCGGGAATGGAGAGATTCTTACAAAGCTGATAATTTACAAGGCTTTCGGGGCTGAATACTCCCTCATGAAGCTGCAACAGCGATACCTTATGTCCCGCTTCATGCAGCCAGCGGGCGATTACAAAGCCGTCGCCGCTGTTGTTGCCGCTGCCATGCAGGATTACGATGTGCCCCTGGATGGCTTCGGGGAACCTTGCTTGCAGGAAATCCGCACAGCCCTTGCCGGCATTTTCCATGAGCAGGAGTGCGGGCAGGCCGAAATCCACGATAGTTTTCTGATCCAGAGCTTGCATCTGTTTGCTGCTGAGAACTATACTCATAATTTCTCCCTTCTGGAGCTTGGGATGATGGCGGGAAGTTTGATCTCGATGGTAGTGCCCTCGCCCACGGTGCTTTGGATCACCTTGATGTGTCCATTGTGATATTCTTCGATGATGCGCTTGGCCAGGCTGAGGCCAAGACCCCAGCCCCGGGTTTTGGTGGTTACCCCGGGATCGAAAATATGCTTCCATTGGCCGCGGGGGATGCCTTTGCCTTCATCACGGATGTGAATGTAGATCCAGGGGCTTTTTTCCGTGGCGGTGAGAATGATGCTGCCGCCTTTCTGGCTCATGGCGTCCACGCAGTTTTTGATGAGATTTTCCAGGGTCCACTTAAAGAGTTCGGGATCCAGCAGCACTTTTATCCCTTCTATTTTGCTGATGAGGTGGATGTTGATGCGATTTCCCAAGTGAGGCATGCGCAGGCTGAAATACTCCACAATCTGGCTGAGCAAACCGTGCAGGTCGTGAGGCTCCAGCTTCGTCATGCTGCCCACTTTTCCGAAACGGGAAGCGATATTGCGCAGATGATTCAGATCGGCCGTCATGTGCTCCACTATTTCGCCTACATTTCGGGTGCAGCCTTCGGGGGGTTCTTCTTTCAGATAGTCGATCCAGCCCATCATCGAGGTGATGGGCGTGCCGAACTGGTGTGCCGTTTCCTTGGCCAGGCCGATCCACAGAGTGTCTTTTTCGGTGCGGCTGAGTAAATAGAGGCCGTAGGTTCCAAAAAATACCACCATCAGCACCAGGCCCAGCTCCAGAATAACGATATAGCGGATGTAGGACAGCGACCGGGGCGTGGAAAAATAGATGTAGCCAAGGCTATCGGCGTCGTTGGAGATGGGGATTTCGTCCATATTGCGGATCATCTTCGCCAAAGCCTGCTGCTCATTGGCGCTAATCTTATGATAAGCAGAGCTTTCGGGGATATCCACATTGCGCCAGAAGAGGGGTTGCTTATAGCGGTCGGTAACGATGATGGAATAATTTACGTGCTTGATGAATTCCGCGAAGGATACCGGCTTGCTGTAATATACATAGCCGGTGGTTTCCCCTTCTTCGCTGAGCGAGGTTTGCACCATGGAGAGCATAAAGTTTTGCAGCTTTATGCGTGAAGGCAGGGACAGCTCGGAAAAGAGGGTATCCTGCGATACTCCCACATTTTTCCAAACCTGGGGTTGCAAGGAGGCATCGGTGATGATCACGGGAATGGGATTTGCAGGCATAAATTCGGTGCTGATATAATCCCACAAGTCCTGCTTGAAATCTTCGGAAGCGGTGAATTGAAAGTATTTGGAGCTAACTTCCGTAAGCAACTGCGCATACTTTTCGGATACGCGCAGGTAGGTATCGGTGTAGGCCACATATTGGGCAAAGATGCGAGGAATCAGCTCCTGTTCCTGCTTCGCCTGCTTAATGAGAATCTGGATATAGAAAGCAAAAAATATGAAGATCACCAGGCTGCCAATGATCAGATAGATGCGCAGCCGGTGATAGAGATTATGATTGCTTGGCTTTTTCCCAGTGCTGATCGAGTTCTTCAAGGCTTGCTTCATGGATGTCCTCTCCGCTTTCACGGTAATGTGCTTCGATGCTGTGGAATCTCCGGGTGAATTTGCGGGTGCATTCTTTTAAGGCCGCTTCGGAATCGATATGCAGCTTGCGGCAAAGATTCACCAGGGTAAAGATCATATCGCCGATTTCTTCCTGAATGCACTCTGCATCGCCCATGGCCAGAGCTTCATAGAGCTCCTCCCGTTCTTCCTCCAGTTTGTCCAATATGGGCTTGGTATCCGGCCAGTCGAAACCCACGGAGGCGGCTTTTTCCTGGGTACGCTGCGCCTGAATAAGCGCGGGCATGGCTCGGGGAATGCCATCCAGCACCGATTTGCGTTCGGTCTTTTCTTTCTTTTTCAGCCGCTCCCAATTCATTTTTACGCTATCCGCATCATTCAGCTCCAGATCACCAAAAACGTGGGGATGCCGGCGGATGAGCTTCTCATTGATATGCTGCAGCACCTCTTCCATATTCCACAGCCCCGCTTCATCCGAAATCTGCGCTTGAAAAACGATGTGCAAAAGCAAATCGCCCAGCTCCTCTTTCAGCGCTTCTGTGTCCTTATCTTCGATAGCTTCCACGGCTTCGTAAAGCTCCTCGATGAAATTTGGCACCAGGGTTTCACGGGTTTGTTTGATATCCCAGGGGCAGCCGGTTTCGGGTTTGCGCAGATCGGCCAGAATCTTCAGCAGCGCGTCAAATTGCTTCATGTTCCTTCTCTTTTCTGGACATAGCCAGAGAGTTGATGTGGGCAAAGATGATCCAGATGAGGTAATTCCACCGGATCGAACTGGGCAGCGTGCTGGCCGGCAAAAACATCAGCAGCACAAAGAAAAACATCAGATACTGGACTCTGCGCTGCGGCTC
>JAGOGT010000038.1:0-2371 GCA_017996595.1 Candidatus Cloacimonadota bacterium | reverse complement strand
GGCGCTATAGATAGCTGGCCATAGAGACGTGAGGAATTCAGATGCTGCAAAGTGCTTATCTCCCACACAGCCGTGGCCATATATGCCACCAAAACCGCCAGATACAGATAATAAGCCTTGTCGCGGATGCGGTGATCTCGAAAAAGCCCCTCAAAGAGCATAAATACGATCAGATTGCGCGTTATATGCAGGCAATGCTCCAGCACGCTGTGGCTATCAATCGCCCAGGCAAAGCTGAATAGCGAATATAGCAGCCAGATCCCCAGAAAGGATAGCGGCAGCATGTTTTCGGAAGTTAATATCGGTTTATGCGGAAAGATAAGCACCCAGGCCAGCGCCAATAGCGCCGCAAAGCTCCTTAGCAGCTCATTTTGCTTCATCAGCACCGGATAAAATTCCATCAGCGCATACAGCAGCAGCAGGATCACAAAGGCCTGTTTGAGAGATATCAGAGGCTTTTTGATGGCCAAAACGCCTTAGTCCGTTGTGTGTTTATTCGTTCCCAGCAGCGTTTGGATGATCTTTCCGGTTTGGTCTTTATTTACGATAAAGAGGCTTTCGCAGATCAGCGCGATCACGCAGGCCAGGATGAAAGCGGCCACGGTGCTCAGCACCACAATAATGGCACGCTTGGGTTTGGAACGAAATCCCGCCATTCCCGGCTGATCCAGCACTTCGAAGGTGGGCAGGTCTTTCAGTTCGTCCAGTTTTGCCAATTCAAACTGCGGGTAGAGGTATTCGATTACTTTCTTCTTGATCTCCACATTGATCATCAGCTGCGCATATTGCAGCGAGAGATCGGGAACCTTGTCGATGCCAATGATGTAGCTGGGATTGAGCCCGCTGCCATTGGATTCCAGGTCTTTCACCTTCTGGCGAAGCAGTTTCAGCTTATCGGCCAGCAACACCACATTTGGCGAAGTGGCAGCATATTGGGTTTTAGCAAGTTCATATTCGATCTCGGCTTCCATCATCTTGGCTGCGCTTTCGCTGTATAAGTTCACCAGCGCTTCGGTTTGCTGATCCAGGGCAATGGCTTTGTTGGTCTTTTCAAAGTCGCGCAGAGCCCTTGCCAGGGAATCCGCCTCCGCCATATTTGTATTCACCTGCTTTTCCAAAAACTGCCTGCGCAGCCGCCCCTTGCTCATTCTGCTGCCCAGATTGTAGCTTTCCAGTGAGTCCAGATAATATTGCACTATCTCTCTGGACATCTGGCGGCTCTTGGTTTCAGCCGTGATAAACACCAGGTTGTTTTCCTGATCGAAAGAGACGTTGATCAGCGAACCCAGAAGCTTTTCGGTGGCCAGTTCCATCGCTTCCAGGCTATCTTCCGCGGTAATTTCAAAGTATTTTATCAGCTCAAAATGCCTTATCACATCCTCCGAAAAACCCCGGCTCTTCATCACCGAGATAAAATCCACCGCCAGCTCGCTTTTGGGAGTGCTCATCATGCCCCCACCCACCAGATCAAGCAAATTGGTGCTGATGGAACCCAGGGCATTGCTTTCCACCACGGGCATCAGCGACGCCGTGGATTTCCAGTATTTGGGCGCAAGCAGCGAATAGACAATTGCCGCCAGGGCAATCAGCATCGTGATAATAATGATCAGCTTCTTGTGCCTGGCCAGAATCAGCGCCAGATCCAGCAGTCCCATGCCCCCGGTCATATATTCAGCCTCATCCAGGGATTCAGCACTTCGGGAATCAGGATGCTGCCATCAGCCTGCTGATAGGTTTCCAGAAGGGCAATCATCAGCCGCGGAGTGGCCAGCCCGGAGCCATTTAAAGTATGCAAATGCCGAACCTTACCCGTGGCGTCCTTATAGCGGATATTGGCACGGCGGGCCTGAAATTCGCCAAAATTACTCACCGAAGATACCTCCAGATATTTCTGCACCCCCGGAGCCCACACTTCCAGATCATAAGTGCGTTGCGAGGCAAAGGACAGATCGCCGGTGCATAGATTCACCACGCGATAATGCAGCCCAAAAGCCTGCAAAATAGCCTCCGCATTGGCCAGCATCTCTTCCAGCGCGTTTAGCGACTCTTCCGGTTCCACAAAGCGCACCATCTCCACTTTATTGAATTGGTGCAGCCGCTGCAAACCCTTGGTATCCTTACCGTAAGAGCCTGCCTCTCTGCGAAAACAGGGAGTGTAGGACACATACTTTTTCGGAAGGTCTTTATAAGACAGAATCTCATCGGCATAAATATTGGTAACCGGCACTTCCGCAGTGGGAATCAGAAAGAGGTCATCCTCATCGATATGATACATATCGTCTTCCAGCTTGGGCAATTGCCCCGTTCCGGTCATGGTTTTTCTATTCACCGCAAGGGGTACCATCAGCTCTTCATAGCCGTGCTTTTGCAG
>JAGOGT010000037.1 GCA_017996595.1 Candidatus Cloacimonadota bacterium | reverse complement strand
GATCACGGGCGAAACCTTCATCCCCTGCTGCTCCAAATCTTGCGCCAGGCCTTCGTAATCTGCCACTCCACCGCCATCCTTACTGCTGATTCGCAAATCGGCATAGGTGCCCACAATGCGGCTCTGGATGTCATTTCTGAAGCCATTCATCACCGAAGACACGCATAATAGCGCCAAAACGCCCAGACTGATTCCTCCCAGGCTGAGATAATGCGAAGGGCTGATTCCCCTTCTGCTTCTCCCGGCCAGATACTTTCTGGCCAGATAGAGCACACTGCGGTTCTTCGTGGATTCTTTATTCATAGCGCTAATCTAATTTTTGCAGCTTATCAGTCAAGCAATGTTTACATGGCAGAGGGAAGCCAATACCTGAAACTTGTAACCTAATCAAACACTCTATCTACTAGTAAAAGATCACAGGGAATGTCATCCCTCCCTATACCTAAGGTGACAAAACCGTAAGTTGGTGACAAAAACCCAGAATTCCTGAGGTTTCCGGAAAAAAGTTTCTGAGCGCTCAATTTATCAGCACCTCATCATGCTGCTTTTATATGCTTACCGTAAAACAGTCCAGGCGTACACAGCAGATATCTGGTGATGTAGTGCAGTACGATGTGAATGGACGAAGAAGGATGCGACAAATTTGTTGCTTGACAAAGATAGAGATTTATATTTAATGCGAACAATGGAGTTTGGTTAGATTTCTTTATGAATTAAGAGGAAATAACGATGCGCGATTTAATAATTACTTGCTGCGCACCAGCATTGGCACGATATAGTATCTTAGCCTGTGCACGATATGTGATTTCTGGTGCGAGATTATGTGAGGTATATGAGGCATCAATATTATTGAAGGCCGAATAAATATAGGTATGAATATGAAATACTGCGTTGCTCTGATCATTTTTATGTTTTCGCTGTCATTACTATTTAGTGTGCAACTCTCAAAAGTAAAAGTAGCTGCAAATCTGTATTGGATTAGTTGGATAGCTAATCATCTTACTAATGATCCAATAGATGTGATAAATGGTGCTCAAATTGGAGTTCAGCTAAAAAACAGTAAGAGCTCTAATCGGGAATCCTTTGTTAATGCTCTTTACAGTGATTGTGATTTTTTCCGGATAGCAGGCATTAATTATGAAGTCAGAGTCTACAAGACCAAGAACTTTTATATCCCTTTAACGATAGGAGCAGACTATGTGGAAACAGACGATTTTCTGGGTGAAAAAGGGAAATCAACTTTATATCCTCATGCTACTTTTGGATTTGGCTACAGAGTTCCCATAAGCGAGAGCATACACCTTTACATCGAATGGGATGCAGGCATTAAAGCCTTAGCTAGTAACATAAACATAGGCTTAACACTGTAAAATGAGACCGTATGTAGTGCTTTTTTGCTTGTGTAGATAACGAAATTTTTCATTCTCCATTACTTCGGAGGGGACATAAACAAGAACCAGCGGGAAAAACAGGGAAATTCCAAATGATAAATAAAGGAATTCCCAGGAAAAACCCCAGCGCAATGCCGTACTATTTTTACATGGCTACCGTAAAATAGTCCGGTCTATTTGTCGGTTACTACCGTAAAATAGTCTAGCGGAGTCCCCACCCTATCTGATCTTGATAAAGGTGTCGTTATCCAGTTCGCGGAAGGCCTGCTGGATCTCTTCCTTGGTGTTCATAACAATTGGTCCACGCCAGGAGACTGGTTCATAAAGTGGTTTTCCATTCATATACAGGAAGCGGACACCTTCATTTCCGGCAGCAATACTGATGTCTTCACCGTCTTCAAACAACACAACCTGGCGATTTGTCACTTCTTTGCCTTCGACCAGGGCAGAACCACCATAAACATAGATGAAGCAGGTTGTTCCCAGTGGTGCGGGTAGTTCCAAAGCGGTGTGGGCAGGAACAGAAACATCCCAATACTGCGGATCGGCATAGATATCTTCCACGGGGCCTTTGGTGCCCTTAAACGCACCGCAGATGATCTTTACTACAGCACCTTCGGGGGTATTTACCGACGGGATGTCTTTAGCCTTGATATCCTGATAGCGCGGAGCGCACATCTTGTCCCTGGCTGGCAGATTTGTCCACAGCTGAAAGCCATACATGCGTCCCTCTTTATCCGGTTTGGGCATTTCCTGATGAATGATGCCGCTGCCGGCAGTCATCCACTGCACTTCACCTTTGTGGATGGTGCCCTTGTTTCCCAAGCTGTCGCCATGTTCGGCACTGCCTTCCAGCATGTAGGTGATGGTTTCGATGCCCCGATGCGGGTGCCATGGGAAGCCAGCCAGATACTTATCGGGATCGTCGTTCCGAAAATCATCCATCATCAAAAAGGGATCAAACTGCGGCACCTGGTAATAGCCAAAAACCCGGTGCAGATATACTCCTGCGCCTTCCAAAACGGGTTCAGCGCTGCGGATCAATTTTATCTTTCTCATGGTATCTCCTTGGTGGTTTTTCCTAAGGAAGCATTTTTAGGTAGCTGCCTTTAACGGTCAAGCGCTTTGTTACGCCCCCAAGCCTCATAAGGGGATGCTCTATAAATATTTACCATGAGATGCCCATGCGATCCCCGGGCAAATGCATGGGCATCGCATGGTCACCGCATGGTAACGAGCTACGATTAACAATATACGATATGGACAACCTGGAACGAGATGTTCAAGCTGAGTTTCACCTTTCCACTCTTTCACTTTTTCACCCACTTTTCCCTGTTCCCTTCTCCCTTTTCACTCCAATATAAACAGTTTGATGCGCTCTTCCTTACCTTTCATGATTTCATCGTGGTGAAAAGCGAAGAGATCGGAGAGCTCATGATCCAGGCGGCTATAGGTGGCTTCGGTGATCATGAGACGGTTTGGCAGGGATGATTTTTCCACGCGGGCAGCGGTATTAACCGTATCGCCGATCACGGTGAGGTCTTTGCGATCCAGGGTGCCGATATCCCCTTGCAGCACCAGGCCGGAATTGATGCCGATGCGGATGGAGATGGGGCTTTGCTTTTCCTCGGCACGCAGGGCGTTCAGCTCCGGAATGCCCGTTTCCAGAATGCGTTTGGCGCTGCGCACGGCATCATTGGCATCGCTGAATACGGCCATAATGGCGTCGCCGATGAATTTATCGATATCGCCATAGCATTCGCGGGTAATCACGTCGCAGATACCAAAGATGTCGTTCAGAAGCTGCACTGCGGCCTGAGGAGTGCTATGTTCGCTAAATCCTGTAAAATTCACGATATCCAGGTAAAGCACGCTGATATCCACGATGCGGGGCTTACCCAGGTTGCTTTCACCGCGGATGCGGCTCTGGATATCGCTAAAGGTGGTGCTGGACACATATTTTTTGATGAGGCTATTGAATTTCTCCTGCATGATGCGATATTCTTCCTGATGCGTGATATCGCGGAAGATCTCGATGGCAGCCACCACTTTTCCGGCTTCATCCCGCACCACGGAGATATTGGTTTCCACGGGAAAGCGCTTGCCCTGCTTGGTTTTGGGATAAACTTTGACGCTGGCGTTGCTACCGGTGCTGAAGGCAATCAGGATGGGACAGGCTCCGCGGCAAAGCAGCACGCCATTTTCATCGATATGGTTCAGAATGTCGTCCCGGCAGCGTTTGCCGATCACTTCTGCAGCGCTGTAGCCGGTCATGCGTGCTGCGGCATCGTTCCAAAAGAGGATTTCCCGTTCCGGATTTACCACATAGATGCCGTCATAGAGGCTGTTCATGATGCGTACCAGCTCCGATTCTGGATTGTTCAGGTCTTCAAAAAACTTCATCGTTCCTCCCTGGCAAATAGCCTTTGGAGCTCTTTTTAGTTACTTTTGGGATCGGGCGGATCGCAAAAAAGCCTGCTGAGGGCGCTAATCTGACGCCTGGTAATGCGGGCCAGGATCTCATCCGGAGGGTGGATAACGCTGATTCCTTGCTTATTGATGCCGCCCATTTCCACTAAAAAGGCCTTGCAGCCCAGGCGGTGAAAAAAGTAGTTGCGGGCATTGCCCACTTTGGAAACGCCGTTGCTATGCACATCGTAAGTGCCGGGTTTGTAATCCTTTTTCAGCATGGCAGCATAGCGCAAAGCCAGATCCATGGTTTCATCCCACAGCTCAGTATTGCCATCGCCGGAGGGCAGGAAAATCATCTCGCTATATGCTCCGGAAGCGGAACTATGGAAAAAGATGGCATCATCAAAATCCTCAGCCTGAGCCAGGGCGATAACAGCCTGCACTTCCTGTTCCGAAGCGGGCTCGGCACCCTTGTAATAGGGGCTTTCGGGATTGGTGTCGATATCCAGATCCCAATACACGGGATAATTGCGATTCAGATCAACGCCATCGGTTCTGAGGTTTAGCTTCTTGTTACCGTCGCTATCGCGATTGTTCTTGCGTTTGAAGCGATATTCTCCGGAGCTGACGATGCGGAAGGCTTCGGGATTGAGGGTGGGAATGATCCAGAATTTGGTGTGCGCCAGGGTTTCGGCACACTCGCCATCTTTATCCTGCTTGCTCACCAGATGGCGGGCAAAGGCCACGCTTACATTCACGCCGATTACTTCATCGCCATGATGCTGGCCGATGATGAGCACTTTGCGAGTTGCCTCGCTGCGGCCAATTTCCAGGGCCTGGATGGGAAGCTGATCGCGAGTGCTGAAGCCGATGATTTTCAGCCTGGCCAGCTCGGGATCGAGAGAAGCAATATCATTCAGCTCATTGATCAGGGAATCGTGGCGCAGATACCTTGGCCCCAGGGGATACACATTCCCTTTCACTGGCGCGCAAGACGCCAGCAGTAAGCTGATAATGATCATCAGAGCACAGCTGTATATAAACATTTGATCCATGATCACACTATTTACAGAGCTCCAAATAAGTCAAGTCTATCCTCAATCTCACCCTTTCCACATTTAGTGCTTGACAGCCAGCTTAAGCCAGTTTTTTTGGTATGAACAAAGAGGATGAAATATATATGTGTTATCGACTTAATAAGATATGCAAACATGATGACAGTAAGATAAAAGACTATGAAGCATTTGCCGCTGCGCAAATGCTTTTTTTTTGCAGGGAGAAAGCATGTCTATAGACGAAATTATCCGCAAAAGCCTTGAAGAAGACCTGGGTAGCGGAGATATCACCACCGCCTACCTCGATCTGGAACCATTGAATTGCAGCGCTTTTATCGTTGCCAAAGCTGAGGGCGTAATTGCCGGGGCAGACCTTGCCCGTCAGGTATTTTGGACTCTGGATGGCGAACTGAAGATCACCCTCTATAAAAAAGACGGGGACAGCGTGCGGCCCAAGGACGAGATTATGCGCCTCGAAGGGCGTCCCAGCTCCATATTGATGGGAGAAAGAACCGCTTTGAACTTCATGCAGCGCATGTCTGGAATTGCCACCAAGACCGCCAATCTGGTGAAGATGGTGGAAGGAACCGGAGTGAAGCTGCTGGACACCCGCAAAACCACACCCCTGCTGCGCAGCCTGGAAAAGTATTCCGTACGCATCGGAGGGGGATTCAATCACCGCTTTGGGCTTTTTGACATGGTGCTGATCAAAGAAAATCACATCCGGGCTTGCGGTTCCATTACTGCCGCTGTGCAGCGCATCAAAAAGCACAATACCAGCTATAAGATCGAGGTGGAAGTAACCAATCCCCAAGAGCTTGAAGAAGCCTATCAAGCCGGTGCGGACAGGATTATGCTGGATAATATGACGCCGGCGCAAATCAAAAAGGCGATCAAGAATTACCGCAATAAGGTGGAATTTGAGGTCTCCGGGGGCATAACCGAAGAGAACATCGTGGCTTATGCCAAAACGGGGATAGAATACATTTCATCCGGGGCGCTCACGCATTCCGTGAAATCCCTGGATATCAGCCTGCTTTTTAAGGAGTAACAATGATAGAACAGCTAAGAACCCTTGCCCAGATGCAGCTTTTGGACGATCAGATCGGTCGCTTCCGGATCCTGCAGCAAGAACTTCCCAAACAGCTAAATGAGATCATCGATAGTGTGGATCAGGCTACGGCGAACCTTTTGGCCTGCGAAACCGTGCGTTCCGAGATCAGCAAAAAACAGCGCACTCTCGAGCAAGAAATCAAAGGGCATCAGGAACAGATCAAGAAATATGGGGCACAGCTTTCCGAGATCAAAAACAACAAGGAATACAAGGCCCTGAATAGCGAGATTGCCTTCCTGAAAGGAAAGATCGAAGATGCCGAATCCGCAATGCTGGAACTGATGGATAGCGACGCCGATGCCAAAGCCAAAGTGGAAGAAGCCAAGGCCGAATTGCAAAAGGCAGAGCAACGCAAAAAAGAAAAAGAGGGCGATCTGCGCCATCAGATAGATTCCCTGGAAACGGAAATTGAAGCCGTGCGCAGCAAACGCAACGATCTGGCACGCACCTTGCCCATCCCCGTGGTGAAACACTACGGAACCATGATCAAACACAAAAACAATCAGGCCGTGGCCTTCAACCGCGATGGTTCCTGTGGAGCCTGCGGATTCGTGATCCGTCAGCAGATGCGCATCGAACTGCAACTGCGGCGCAAGATGGTTTATTGTGAAAACTGCGGACGCATCCTCATGAACCGGATTAACGAAGCAGAGGAACAAGCTCCGGCCGAACCAGAAAATTAAATAAAGCGAGGTAACGATGATAACCGTGTATGTAAACGGCAAAGCCACCCAAGTATTAAAAAATACCAAAGTCCTGCATGCCTGCTCCAAAGCCGGCTATCCGGTTCCCCACTTATGCTATCATGAAGACCTGCCGTCCTTTGGCAATTGCGGGGTATGCATGGTGGAGATAAATGGACGCTATGTACGCTCCTGTTCCACTCCCTGCGAGGACGGCATGAAGATTAAAACCACCGGCAAAAAGCTGCTCGATTTGCGCCGCGATGCCGTGGAAATAATTCTGTCCAATCACCCCAATAACTGCCCCGAATGCGTTAAGAATGGCCGCTGTGAGCTTCAGGACCTGGCTCAGGAACTGGCCATCCGCCACATGAACCTGAAGAAATTCCGCCGCAAATACAAGGGCCGCGACAATAGCTCCCATGCCATCACCCTCGATCCCTCCTATTGCATTCAGTGCGGACGCTGCACCTATGTGTGCAATGAAATTCAGGATGTGCACGCCCTGGAGAATAGCGAACGTGGCTTCAACACCTATGTAGGCCCTACTTTTGACCGCCTGCTGGGTGATTCGGAATGCGTACGCTGCGGCCAATGCAGTGCGCACTGCCCTGTTGCCGCCATCTATGAAGCAGATGATTCTGATGCTCTGTGGGCTGCTTTGGATGATCCGGAGCTGGTTTTGGTGGCTCAGGAAGCCCCTGCCGTACGTGTAGCCCTGGGCGAAGAATTTGGCCTGAAACCTGGAACCAACGTGAAAGGCAAGATGTATACCGCCCTGCGCGAACTGGGCTTCAAATATGTGTTCGACACCAATTTCGGCGCCGATCTCACCATCATGGAAGAGGCCAGCGAATTCGTAAAAATCTTCACTCAGCACCCCGAAGAGTTTCCGCTTATCACCACCTGCTGTCCTTCCTGGGTGGACTATCTGGAGAAATTCCATGCCGACTTGATTCCCCATTTCTCTTCCTCCAAATCCCCGCACCAAATGGTGGGAACCATCGTTAAAACCTATTGGGCAGAAAAGATGAAGCTCGATCCCAAAAAGATCTTCCTGGTTAGCGTGATGCCCTGCACCGCCAAAAAGTACGAAATTGAGCGCATGGAAGATATGTATGCCTCGGGCTATAAGGATGTGGATCTCACCATCACCACCCGCGAACTGGCACGCATGCTGAAAACCCGTGGAATCAACCTTGCTCACCTCAGTGAAGGTGAAGCTGATAGCCCCCTGGGCGAATACAGCGGTGCCGGAACCATCTTTGGCGCTACGGGCGGCGTGATGGAAGCAGCGCTGCGAACTGCATACCACTTTGCCACGGGAAAAGAGCTGCCCGATCCCAAGATCGACTTTGTGCGTGGCGGCAAAGGCATCAAGAAAGGCAAGATCACCATCCTGGGCAAGGAAGTGCGCATCGGCGTGGCTTCAGGCCTGGGAAACGTATCCAAACTGATGAACGAGATCAGAGCTGCCAAAGCCAAAGGCGAGGAACCTCCCTATCACTTTGTGGAAGTGATGGCCTGCACCGGTGGCTGCGTGGGCGGAGGTGGACAGCCCTATCGCTCCACTGCCAAAACCCGCATGGCGCGTGCCAAAGG
>JAGOGT010000036.1:6416-8375 GCA_017996595.1 Candidatus Cloacimonadota bacterium | reverse complement strand
GGTGAAAAGTGCCCAGGATGCCTACCAAATGGTGATCTCCAAGCACGCTCTGGACACGGTGGAAATCCGCTGTCCGCATGCCAGCAGCCATTGGGATGAACAGCGGCTGAAGCTGGAATTCCGTGGACAAAGCCTCGTGTTTCGCTTCGATGCGGAAAAACTCATCAAGCTCGAGGAAGCAGAAATGAAGCCGGGTGAGGTGATCGGACTTCTGATCGGCAGCGGAAATTGCCAGCTGATCCTGCCCCGCAGCATGCCCTGCACCCTGCCAAGCCACACCCTTTGCGAAGCGGGAGCTACTCCCCTAATCCCTGCCTAAAATCCAGGAGGATAAATGACTCTCTACAGTTTACTTAAGCAACTCGATTTTGAACGTCTCTCCGGCACCGAAGGCGAAACCAAAGGCCGCAAAGTGATCATGGATTACCTGAAAGGTTTGGGCTACAAACCCAAAGCTGAAGCCTTCAAGATCAACGGTTTTGAATCCGGCACCGCCACTATCAGCGTGGGAAACACCAGCTGGGAAGCCACTCCCTATGGCCTTTGTTCCTCTGCGGAAATCTCCGGCGAACTGGTCTTTTTGGAAAACGCCGATGCCCTGATGCTAAATCCTGGCATGTATGAGGACAAGATAGTTCTCTACTTCCATAGCGACAAACGCCTCCACGAGCTGTATGAACATACCAGAGTAAAGGCCTTTATCGGCATCTCCGCACCCTTCAAAAAAGCCTATTCCTATTCGCACCGCCAGAAACTGCAGGAGCGTGAAATCTTTCCCGCACTGATGATTCGCTATGACTATGCCGAAAAGCTGCTGCGCCATTCCGGAAAACAGATCAAGATCAGCATCAGCCAGAAAACCTCGGAAAAGAAAGCCCATAATATCGTTCTGGATATCCCCGGAAAGGGCCTGGACACCAATCTTACCCTATTGGTGGGGCATTATGACACCGTGGCTCGTTCCCACGGAGCTTGCGACAATTCCGGCGGCAGCGTGATCCTCATGAAGACCGCGGAATATTTTCGCAAGCACCGTCCCGATCGCGATCTGCGCATCATCTGGTTTTCCGGCGAAGAGCTGGGACTGCTGGGCAGCTTTGCCTATACCGCAGCGCATGAGGAAGAGCTCAAACAGCGCTTGCGCCTGGTGATAAACGTAGATCTGGCCGGTGATCCCATTGGCCGCAACGTGATGTTTGTGCTGGGAAGCAAAGAGCTCCAAGGCTACGCGGGTGGCATCCTGAAAGAAAACAAGCTCTTATTCAGCGAAAAACTGGGCATTTATAGCAGCGATTGCATGCCTTTCTCCGTGTATGAAATTCCCTCCTTAAATCTTGCCCGCGTGGGTGGAAAAGCCCTTTTCTATGGCCACACCGCCGATGACATTGCCAAAAACACCAATGAATACGGCTTGAAAGACGTTTACCAGGCTTCTGTTACCCTGCTTAGCCGCATCCTCAATGCCGGATTTTACCCTGTTCCGGGTGGTATCGATGATTCGCTGCGCGATAAGATCGAACGCTATCTGTGGAATTCACGGCTGGAAAAACCGGAACTGCATTGGGCGGAAAGATATAAGAAGTAGGTGAGAGCGTAGCTGTGAGAGCGGGGCTGTGAGAGCGGGGCTGTGAGAGCTGCGCTGTGAGATTTGCAATGTGAGAGCGTTGCTGTGAGATTTGCATTGTGAGACGGCTGCGCCGAAGTGAGACCGGAGGAAGTGAGATGCCTGCGGCAATGTGAGACCTTCGGATGTGAGACAGTTTCGCTGAAGTGAGACCGGAGGAAGTGAGATGCCTGCGGCAATGTGAGAGCGATGCTGTGAGATTTGCTATGTGAGAGCGATGCTGTGAACAAGGGACTATCCCCTTCAGGGGATTTTCCACCATAGGCGGTGGATTCATCCACCGCGTTTAGCGTTTCACCGCAAACCCTATCCCTGAAAGGGATTATCCACCATCT
>JAGOGT010000036.1:0-6316 GCA_017996595.1 Candidatus Cloacimonadota bacterium | reverse complement strand
GTGAGAGCGATGCTGTGAACAAGGGACTATCCCCTTCAGGGGATTTTCCACCATAGGCGGTGGATTCATCCACCGCGTTTAGCGTTTCACCGCAAACCCTATCCCTGAAAGGGATTATCCACCATCTCTGGCGGTTTCAACCGCCAGCATCCCAAATCCTTCACTATGCGATGCCCATGTGATGACCATGCAATTGCCCGGGCATCACATGGGCATCTCATGGTAACAGTATATCTAGCATGCCGTTGTGCTGTGCTGTTGCTTCCCCTGTTCAAAAAAGTAGGGGCGACCGGTGGGTCGCCCGCTAACTCTTAACTTCTAACGCCTAACGCCTAACGCCTAACGTCTAACTTCTAACTCAAAGTCACCTGTTTCACTATCAGCTTATTCCCGTCAATGCCCACCACTTCTATTTTTGTATCTTTGGTGAGGGCCAGGCCTTGTTCTTCCACGGCTGACCATTCTTCTCCGCCGATCTTCACATAGCCTTTGCCTTCAGCGGGGATTTCTTTGATAACGAAGCCGGGCTTACCCTTCAGCGCAAAAACGTTGGTTTCGCTTCCCGGATATTTCAAAACTTTTTTGCCCAGTTTCCGCATAAAGAGGAAGGCAATGAAGCTGAAGATGGCAAAAAGCAGAATCTGCAGGGGAATGCTGCTGCTAACGATCGGGAGCAAACTGAGCAGTCCCGTAACGAGCGCTCCGATCCCCAAAGACAGAAAGAAAAAAGCGGGATCGATAATCTCAATGATGATGAAGCCGATGCCAAGCATCATCCAAATATGCCAGGGTGCTAATAAATCCATGCTATCCTCCTATCAGGATGAGGATTCCGTGTCGTCCTCAGAAGTGGGGGTGCTGCGTTTGTCCTTGTAAACTCTTTTTACTTTCCGTTTGCCACCGCCGTAGCTGTAGCGTCCGGAATACTTGCTGTTATATCCTCCGTAACTGCCATAACCGCCATACTGATAGCTTCCACCGATGCCTCCGGTGCCCAGGCCTTTGATGCCAATCGCAGCCAGGAAATACATCAGCAACCGGGTGCCAAAATATACCAGCACGATACCCACCACGTAGATCCCCAGCCAGGTGAGGAAGGTGAGGGCCATGTTCTTTACCATTACGAAGGTGTTGCTGCTCTTTTGTTGGGGAACCAGAGTGATATACACCAGCACACTGCCGGCGTCTTTCAGTTTATCCAGATTGTTGCGGGTTTCATTGATGAGGCCGTGGAGGGCTTCCTTGCGCCGATTCTGAACTTCGGTGGGGAAACGCACCGCTCCGAGATCGGCCTGTTCTCTTTCGTAAGATGCCAGGCGAGCGGTTTCAGATTCATAATCAATATTCACCAGGGAGGTGTCGATCTGTTCGGTTTGTGAGGATACAGTGCCCATGCCGCGCAGTTTATCCACCACCATGGGGAGTTCCTGCTGCGATACGCTAAAGATGTAAGCGCCAAAACCGGGTTCGTTCTGCTTGCGGATTTGCTTGCTGGATTTCTCCGCAATGATCTTGCCGATCTCTTGCTGGGCTTTGGGGATATCGACGGAAGAAAATGCGATCTGAGCTTTGTTGATGTACTTGATGTCCCGGTATTCCTGCTGGGATGGCTTGAAATTGAAATTCACCATCTTCCCGGCTTTGTTCTGGTACTGGAACAAGGATGTAGCCAAGGCCAAAAAAACGATAAAAATTGCCACTCCCTTTACTCTGCGTCTTGTTTTCTTATCCACTCTAACCTCTCTTATTTATTTCAGATATCATCTCTTTTGCATGTTCCAGCGCTTTGGGACCCAGCGAACCGGAAAGCATTCTTGCCAGTTCCAGCAGCCTGTCATCCGCGCTCAGGGTTCTGATTCTGATCTGACCACGCTCTTTGCTATCCAGCTTTTCAATGGCCTGATGATCATCAGCCACTGCCGCAATCTGCGCCAGATGCGTAATCGCCAGAACTTGCTGACGCCTGGCCAGGCTGGACATAAATTGCGCCACACGTCCGGCTGTTTTGCCACCAATGCCGCTGTCGATTTCATCCAAAATCATCAGTTTGGCAGGCATCTTGGCGGCCAGAACTTTTTTGATCGCCAAAAGAATCCGGGACAATTCACCACCGCTGGCTACTGCTGCCAAAGGCTTCAAAGCAAAGCCGGCATTGGCCGAAAACATGAATTGGATGCAGTCCTGTCCGCTTTCGGTAACCGCCGCAATGAATTCCGGTAATACAAAATCCAGCTGTGTCTTTTTGTCAATCGTAATTTCTAATAGGGCCTGGGGGATGCTGAGTTCCCGAATGTGCATCTGCAATTCCGAGGCCAGCGCAGGGATCGCCTTAGCACGCAACATGCTCAGTTCATCTGCAGCACGACGCAGGGCAAGATAGTCCTTATCCAGCTTTTTCTGCAGGATTTCGATCTCCTGATCGCGGCTTTCGTAAGCATTTATCTCGCTTTCGCGCTGCTTCATGAGGGCGATCAGTTCGCCGGTATTATGCAGCTTATGCTTGAAGGACAGGGCATTAATCTCGTCCAGGCGTGCCTGAATCAGCTCCAGACGGTCGGGATCGGCATTCTCCAGTCCGTCCAGAGAAACCAGTGCTTTATCGGTATCCTGGAGCATTTGCATGGATTGCGCCAGGCATTGTGCCGCTTCCTGCAGCTGGGGATTCATCTCTTTATAGTGTTCCAAACGGGCATAGGCAGTATTAAGCTGGTCATAAATGGCATTTTCCGTTTCAAAGAGCTGCTCCCTGATTTCCAGAGTGGTCTGGGCAATCTCCTGAGCATGGGACAATAGCTCATATTCCTGCTGCAGCTTGCCTTCTTCGCCCTCTGTCAGCTTGGCGGCAGAGAGTTCATCGTATTGAAACTGATAAAGCTCTTTCATCCTTGCCTTGGCCAGGGCATCCGCTTTCAGGGCTTCTAATGCATGCAGATCGCTTTTTAGCTGCCGGAAGGCCATGGCAAAGGCTTCACGCTGATCGGTGCCCCCCGCATAGGCATCCAGTAAATCCAGCTGCACTGCAGGGCTTAGCAATTTCTGTTGATCACGCTGATGATGAAAATCGATTAATAGTGGCCGCAGCTCTTTCACCACGGCTACCGCTACCTTGCGGCCATTCAGGAAATAGCTGGATTTGCCTGCGCTGCTTATCTCACGGGCTACTACGATCTCGCCGGAATCCTCGCAGGCACATTGACGAAGAAGCTCATGCAAGGCCGGATCGTCATTCACCTGCAAAGTGGCTTCCAGATACACAGGCTGCTTGGGATCATAAGCCTCCACTCCGGGTGCATTGTCGCCAAAGATGAGGGCAATAGAGCCAACCAGAATGGATTTACCGGCACCTGTTTCACCGCTGATCACGGTTAGGCCTTCCGCAAAGGGCAGCCTGATCTCCGGCATCATCAGATAGTTCTTGATATATAGTTCGCGCAGCATTACTTACCCAGATGCAATTTGTTGCGCAGGATTTTGAAGAAAGTGCGGTTTGAGAGCTTGATGAAGGATACACTGCGCTCGGAAGCCGTGATCAGCACCTCGTCTCCCTCTTCCAGACGGCAGCTGTTTTCCCCATCCATTTGCAGCATGGCTGGCTCAGAAAGGCCGTAAACCTTCAGCGAGAGCTTTTCTTCGGCAGGGAAAACCATGGGGCGCATGGATAGAATGTGTGGATTTAGCGGAGACAATACCATGGCCTTCATCTGGGGACTTAAAATTGGCCCTCCTGCGGCCAGAGAATAAGCAGTGGAACCGGTGGGAGTACAAACGATCACGCCATCGCAACGGGTGTCAAAAACATAGCGCTGCGAGGCCTTGATGCGCACATGGATAAGCCCGGCACTCCCTGCCTTGTGGATCACGGCATCATTCAAGGCCAGGCCCTCAAAGCGGCGCACTCCCTGGCGCTTCAGCTGGCATTCGATCAGCATTCTCTGCAATATCTTATACTTACCGTTTTTCAGGTCTTGCAGGGATGAAGCGATTTCGGGCAATACGCTTTCGGATAAAAAGCCCAGATAGCCCAGATTGATGCCCAGGATTGGCGCTCCGGTATCCAGGGCAAGCTGCTTGGCCTTTAGAATCGTACCATCACCGCCAAATACCAGGATGCAATCGATGGTGATTTTCTTTTTGCCTTTCTCCAGGCTGCTCACCAGTCCGGCAGGCAATTCCTGATTGTCCCAGGAGCTGTAATAGGCGATATCCGTGCCGGCACGCAGCTTTTCCAGGAGCATAAAGATGCTTTGCTTATCGGCAAAGGAGGGATTGATGCAGATGGCAAAATTACGCATGCTGCTTCCTATAGGCTTTCGTAGATGCTGCGATAGCTATCATAGCGCTCTATGGGGATCAAATCTTGTTCCAAGGCTTCCAGCACGGCGCAATGCGCTTCGTGGATGTGGCTGCAATCGCGGAAGCGGCAATTGGCATAGAGCTTGTCAAAACCGGGAAATACCTTGGGGATTAATTGTTTATGATCTGCATGCAAGCTAATGGTTTTGATCCCCGGAGTATCCAGCAGGTGGCCGCCAAAGCTCCAGGGTAAAAGGATGGCCTGGGTGGTGGTATGCTTGCCTTTTTCGTTAAAATCGCTTACTTCCGCTGTGGCCAGGTCCAGATCCGGCTCATAGAAATTTATCAGCGAGGTCTTACCCGTTCCCGAATGCCCGGTGAAAACCGAATCCTTATCTTTCAGCATGGCTTTTAGCTCTTCCATGCCTTGTCCGCTTTGTGTGGAGGTGCAAACCAGGGGAATCTCCAGATCGCGGTAATAGGACAGCGCTTCCTCCAGCTCTTTCTCATCATCCAGCAGGTCAATCTTGTTTATCACCACCACCGGAGCGATGCCCTGGATGGCGGCAATGCACAGATAGCGATCCACCAGTCCGGGCTTGAAATAGGGCATTTTCCAGCTGGAAGTGATGATCACCTGGTCGATATTGGCTGCCAGCACGATTTCCTTTTGAAAGGCACCGCTGCCAAAACGAATGAGGGCATTCTTGCGAGGCAGCACCTGCTCGATGCGAAAATCCGGCGTGGTGGAGAGATCAAGCTGCACCTTGTCTCCCACTGCGGCAAGAGCGTGGCTATTGTACAGGAATTGCTTCAGGCGTCCGCTCATGGTAGCGCTGTGGATAGTCCCTTGTGCTTCCACCAGATATTGATAATTGCTCATGATCTCTGTGATTCTGCCTTCCACCAGCTGAGTTCCCTCTTTGCGGGAGATACTTTTCTTGCTGCCGGTGCGGGCAGTTTTATAGAGCGGAGCGTCCTTGATATCGTCCAGAATATCCAGATCAGGCAGGCTGATACTCTTCAGCTTGCCTTTGAATCTGGGGCTCTGTTTCTTGTCTTTTTGCTTCATTAGCCTATTTCAGGGCAGGGATCACTTCATCGAATAGCTCTGCTGCTTCCTTCACTTTACTTTCGGAGCCAAACACTGCATAGTGGTTTTTGCTCATCAGCGCTTCCACCATATCGGCATAGCCACGGATATCTTCCACCTTGGTGGAGAGCACTTCATCGCGAATCTGCTGACGGTCTTCATACGTAAATCCGGTGATATAGTCCTCATCAGCTTTGCGTCCTGTTTCTTCGGGAGTTTCGGGATAATCCAGATGGGACACATCACCGATGATATATTTATCCATCTCCCGTTTGTTGCAATCGAAGCTACGCAGATATTCAGGCAGCGCATCATATACATCCAGGGTTTCCCGCAGATTCGGATCACGATAGGATACAAAGTACTGGTAACCACCGGGAGTGAAGCTGCTGATATTGCCATAAGCTCCACCTTTCACACGCAGTTCCTGATAGAGATAGCTATTATTGATCACGTTATTCAGCACCCGCAGCTTTCCGGAATAGGAATAACCCTTGCGGAAGAAATTACCCCCCTTGGCGCAATATTGCACCTTCACGGGAGCGTAGATACCTTCATTGAAATTGCGGATGGCATAGTGATTTTCCACGGCCACATAGGCTTCTTGCGACACCGGTGCCAATAGCGCTCCCAATTCCTTGAAGGCCACGGGGATGTCTTCGGCTCCGGCTGTAAGGCTGATCAGCAGGTTTTGCGTGGTGAAGAAAGTTTTCTTTATCCAATCCAGTTCTTCGATAATATCCGTCATTCCCTTGTCCATGCTTTCCACCACATCGCAAAGGAAGTGATAATAGCCCAGCCCGTAGGTGATATCTTCCCAGTGGTAGAGCTGCGATAAGGGCTTCAGCATGCGATGGATGGCAACTCCATGCCCGGCATACATGATCCCGCTTTCAGCGCGGGCTTTATATTCCCGGATAAGGGTTTTAA
>JAGOGT010000035.1 GCA_017996595.1 Candidatus Cloacimonadota bacterium | reverse complement strand
TCGCCAAATTCGTTATTATTGGGGATCTCCACGATAAAATCTTTAGCGTGGCTCAGCTTCAGTGCATCCATGGTTTCGATCACTATTTGATGCAGCAGTTCCTTGATCATGCCAGCTCCTCGTCCAGATTGCGGTTCTTCACCTTTTCAAAAAGGGTATCTATCTTGTAGTAATCCCTGGTTTGGGGAAGAAAGATATGCACGATCAGGTCTCCCAGATCGATCAGCACCCACTGTCCGAAATCCAGGCCTTCCTTGCTAAGTACTTGCAGCTTGTTTTCCTTGGCCATCTCGATCAGATGGTTGGCAATGGCCATATTGTGCTGATCCGCACTTCCTTCGCACACCACGATCACATCGGTGTAGTCAGTCTTGTTCTGCACGTCGTAGATTCTGATGTTTTCCGCTTTCTTGTCGTTAAGCCAAGTTATTATGGCTTCGAGTTTGATATTGTGTTCCAATATCTCCTCCCTTTATTTGGTCATAAATTCTTCGTAATCTCTGCCGACGATGATCTCAAAATCGGCATTATAATATTCGTTATAGGCACTGGTCCAGCGCTGGATTCCGGTCATGGTCTGCAGCCGCTTCAGGTCTTGCTCATCGCCCTTGCGGATCACGATAATGCTCTTATCGTATATCGGCTTGGGAGTATCGCCCAAACCGACCACTTCGATATTTTTATCCGTTAAGGACGCGGCAAATTCCGAGGCTAATTGCTCATAGCCGCAGCCGTTGCTGATGGTTACTTTTATCGCCGGCAGCTTGTCTTCTCCATATTCCGAAGGAGCGCTGCTGTTCGGTCTGATGAAAAAAAACCATCCCAGCACCGCAAGCAAAGCAATAGCTCCAAGTAGCACTGGCACCCAGAGTTTCCATTTCGGAGTCAATTTCTCCTGAGGCTCATTATTTGTCAAATCCATCCTATTACTCCTTGCCGGGCAGTAGCTTATCAAATAGGGGCTGCAGTCTTTGCCAGGCAGATTCAAAGGATTCCGGAATTACCCGCTGGCCGCTAACCACGCTCATGAAATTGCTATCGCCATGCCAGCGAGGCACCAGATGCACATGCAGATGCTCCGCGATGCCTGCTCCGGCCGCACAGCCAAGATTCAGCCCGATATTCAGCCCTTCGTAGTGATAAGCTTGTTTCAGGATCATTTCGGTGCTGCGAATGAGCTCGCTCATCTCCATCCAGGTATCGGGATTCAGGTTACTGATATCGCTTTTATGCTCAAAAGGCACGATCATCAGATGGCCATTATTGTAGGGATAGCGATTTAGCATCACATAGCAGGATTTTCCACGGTAGAGGATGAGATTTTCCTTATCTGATCCCACTTGCTGGAATCTGCACATCACGCAGTCCCCGGGCTTTTCGCCCAGGATATAATCCAGGCGCCAGGGTGAATAGAGATATTGGCGCTTTTCGTCCTTACTCATCAGGATGCTCTTCGATTACATGAGTTCCGAATTCCAGCATCTCATGTTCGTGGATGATGGCATTAACCAGGATGTTGTGTCCCTGTAAAACGGTGTCGGTATATACCTTGCTATTTTCCAGATACGAATTTGGTCCGATCACGCTACCACATTCCAGCAGGCAGGCACCTTTCAAAGTGCAATTCTGAAAAATCTCCACATCGGGTTCGATCTCAGTTTCGTCGGAGATATAGATGCTGGCGGGATTATGCATTACCACGCCGGAATTGAGCCACTTTCTGCGGATCTTATCCACAAAGATATCTTCCAGCTCAGCCAGTTGCTCCTGAGAATTCACCCCCGAAACTTCCATCAGGTCTTCCAGAACCACCGAACTAACGGTTTTGCCCTGATTGTAAAGCATCTCCACCACATCGGTGAGGTAATATTCGCCTTGCTTATTCTGGTTGGATGTGTTTTTTAAACAGCTAAAGAGCTCTCCCGCCTTGAAGCAATAGATACCCGTATTCCATTCTTTTATGGCTCTTTGGGCATCGCTGGCATCTTTATATTCAATTATCTTATGCAGCTTTCCGCTGGCGTCTCTGATAATCCGTCCATACTTCCCCGGATCATCCAGATAGGCCGTGAGCACCGTGCAAACCGCTTTGCTTTCCAGGTGCCGGGCATACATATTGTTTATCGTATCTGTAGTTAGCAGCGGCACATCGCCGCAGAGGATCAATACATCCTGATCGGGATCATTAAAGGCTGCTTCGGTGATCAGCACCGCATGGCCTGTGCCCAGCTGCTGTTCCTGCTCGATAAAGCTTAGGCGTTCATTGTCTTCCAGGCAAGCGATCACGCTCTCTTTTTGAAATCCAACCACTACGCAAATCCTGGCGCAATCCATGGCCAGGGCTGTATCCACCACTCTTTGGATCATGGGTTTGTCGGCAAGGGGAAAGGTTACTTTGGCACGCCCGGATTTCATCCGCGTACCTCTTCCGGCAGCCAGAATAATGGCGGCAAGGGAATTCATATTGGTCCTCCCAATTCTATCAAGGCATAATATAATTCAGAAATCGTTTTTTGCAGCACCGGATGTACTGCCAGGGGAATTAGCTCCATCAGGGGTTGAAGCATGAACAGCCGATTATGCAGGTCTGGATGAGGCACTATGAGCGCTGGTAAGCCATGTGGCTTATCTTCAGCGGGGAAGTTCATCACCTCACTTTCAGCTAAAAGAATGTCGATATCGATAATGCGTGGACCCCAGTGTTTAGCGCGGATGCGTCCCATCTCTGATTCCAGGGCCAATAGCCGCTGCAGTAAGCTTTGGGGCTCCAGATGGCTGGAAATTTCCAGCACCTGATTCCAGAAATCAGGCTGATCCACAATGCCATAAGGCGCAGTACGGATCACCCGCGAGCTTCGCAAAAACTCTATATCAGGATCAGCGGTGATCAGTTCCACCGCTTTCTCCAATTGCTTTTCGGGATCATGCAGGTTCGATCCCAAGCCCAGATGGTAGATCATTGGCTATTCCGGGAACGGGTAAGCTCCACTTCCACGGATTTCAAACTTCCCTGGATAGGCACGGATGGCTTTTGGATGCAAATCTGCATTTTCTGCACGAGGCTAAAATCTGCCAGAAGCTTATCGGCAATGGTATTGGCGCAATTTTCCAGCAGGTGAAACTGGTGGCTTTCCATTATTTCTTTCACTTCCGAATACACTTTCGTATAATCCACCGTATCTTCCAGATGGCGCAGCTTTGCATCCAGGGTATCTTCGGTATATAGGGAAATGCTTACTACAAAGCGCTGTCCCAATTTACGTTCCTCGGCATAAACGCCATGATAGCCATAAAAGACCATTTCATTCAAGCGGATAATCACAGCTTCTCCTTGATGCTTACTTTCAGGCTCTGTCCCAGCAATTTATCTATCTGACGAATGATGATGAAGCTGATTGCCATGCTCAGGAATCCCACCGCGATTGCGGCTATTTCTATCAGCCACGTTGAAGAGACGATAAATCCCGCAAAAAGCGCTAGCAACGGCAAGCCAAAGATCAGCAGCGAGGCCAGCACCCTGCCTTCCGGAGCGATATCCAGTTGCACTCTATCGCCTGGCTGCAGGGCAAGTTCGGTTTGGATAATAAAACTCACCGGCTCATTCTTGCGAAAGCATAAGCCATGCATCTGGCAGCTTTTGCAGCCCCCACCGCGTATTATTTCCACGGTGGCGAGCTTACCGTTGATTTCTTTTACGATTCCGGTATCTTCGGGATGTTCCTCAGGCATTGCTTCCCCCGTTTCGGATGCGCGAAATTACCTTGCTGGTGGAGAGTCCTTCCTGAAAGCTGAGGCTGCGTACTTCGCCGCCGTAGCCCAATACCAGATCTGCACCCACAATTTCCGAAACTGCCCAATCTCCGCCTTTTACCAATACATCCGGCCGCACTTGATCGATCAGATTATAAGGGGTATCGGTATCGAAAATCACCACGTAGTCCACCGCTTCCAAAGCGGCCAGTACGATTCCGCGTTCTTCCTGAGGATTAACCGGACGGTTGGGACCCTTTAAACGCTGCACCGAGGAATCGCTATTCAGTCCCACGATCAGGATATCGCCCAGGTTCCTGGCGCTTTCCAGATATAGCACATGTCCGGCATGCAGCAGATCGAAGCAGCCATTGGTGAAAACGATCTTCTTCTCTTTCAGGCGCAGGGAATTGCATAGCTCTCTGATTTCGGCTGCGGAAACAATTTTAGGTAAGATCATGGAAACTCTCCCATATTTCTTTACTGCAAACCGAGGCGGTGCCTTTCTTGGCAACTGCCACGGCAGCTGCATGATTAGCTACCAAAGCGGCACTTTCAATATCTTTGCCATAGAGATAAGCCAGGGTAAGCGCACTGATCACCGTATCTCCTGCTCCCGATACGTCAAATACGTCGCGGGCAAAACTGGGCAGATGCTTTGTTTCATGGCCCTTACTAAAGATAAACATCCCATCACTGCCTTTGGTTACCACCAGATGCTCTATTTTCATCTTGCGGCGCAGTGCCTTTGCCGCATCCGCAAATTCATCTTCGCTGGAAAAGCAGATATTCAGATAGGCTTCCAGCTCGCGGTAATTGGGCTTAAAGATCTCCACACCGGCATAGCAGCCAAAATTCTTGAATTTGGGATCCACCGCCACGGGTTTATGATATTTAGCCGCCAGGGACAGCAGCTCGCAGATCAGCTTCTCGTTCAGCAAGCCTTTATCATAATCTTCTATCAAAATGGCGTCGCAACGGGGAATGGCATGCTTCAGCCAGAGGATTATTCCTTTTTGCAGCTCTTCACTCAGTTCAGCTAAATCTTCACGATCCATCCGCACAATTTGCTGGCTTGATGCTCCGATACGGGTTTTCAGGGTGGTAGGCCGCTGCGGATCGATAAAGATACCAGAGGTATCAATCTTCTTTTTTTTCAGCAGATTAAGCACGGTGCGGGCTTGCGCGTCTTTACCCAAAATCCCTGCCAGTTCCACCTCGGCACCAAGCATCTTCAGGTTCAGCGCCGCATTGGCAGCACCACCCAAACGGTGATCAGTGCTGGCGATCTCGATGATCGGTACCGGTGCTTCAGGAGAAATGCGCTGCACCTTTCCCCACAGATATTCATCCAGCATGATGTCGCCCAAAACGATGATGCGGCGGGTGCTAAAGCTTTTCAGCAGGGCTTCCAGCTTTTCGGGCAGGATTTTTCTCATTGGGGCACTCCCAGCGGATAATCGCCATTAAAGCAGGCGTAGCAATAGTGATCAGGGCTGGTAACACAGCCTGCCAGGGCTTCGATGCTCAGGTGTTTCAGGCTGTCCACGCCGCTGATTTGCCGGATTTCTTCCAGGCTGTGACGATTTGCCACCAGTTCATTGGCATCGGGTGTATCAATCCCGTAATAGCAGGAATGTTTCACCTGGGGGCTGCCGATCCGCAGATGAATTTCTGCGGCTCCGGCATCTTTTATCAGCTTCACGATCTTGCCGATCGTAGTGCCGCGGACAATGCTATCGTCGATCAGCACGATGCGCTTGTTATTAAAGAAATTTGGCAATACATTGAATTTCTGGCGCACGCTTTCATCACGGCGTTCCTGCTCCGGCTTAATGAACGTCCGGCCGATATAGTGATTGCGAATCAGCCCCAAAGACAGCGGTGCACCGCATTGATTGGCATAACCCAGGCCGATGAAATTCGAGGAATCGGGCACCGGTACCACCAGGTCGGGATTCAAACCCAAGTCATCCATGGCCAGGGCAGCGCCGATCTTTTCCCGCACGCGATATACATCTTCACCGAAGTGACAGCTATCCGGCCGGGAGAAATAGATCTGCTCGAAGATACAATGCTTTTCGGTAGTGCTCTCACGGTAGAGATTGGGATCATTTTCCAGCACCACGATCTTGTCAGCAGCGATGCGAATTATCCCCGAAGGCGGCACTTCATGGCGCTGATGCACTCCCAGGGTATCCAAAGCGCAGCTTTCCGAAGCCACCACCACCGCGCCGTTATCGGTTTTTCCCCAAACCATGGGACGGATGCTATGCGGATCACGGAACATATACAGCTCGTTGCGGGTGCAAAGCACGCTGGAATAAGCGCCTTTCACTTCCCGCATGAGATTGCGGATGGCTTCTGAGATCTCGTCATTATGCCGGATAATCCGGTAGGCAAGGTATTTCACCAGCAGTTCGCCATCATTATCGCTTTTAAAATACACATTTTTGGCTTCCAGTTTGGCTCTGATCTGGCGATAATTTACGATATCCCCATTTGAGGCCAGAGCATAGCTGGGGCCGGACAAGGTTTCCACCAAATGTGGCTGGGTATTGAATTCCGTGGCGCTGCCCTTGGTGGGATAGCGCACATGGCCGATGGCGATGCTTCCGGGCAGGCCGAGGAGCTTATTCTCCGAAAATACTTCCTTCACCAGCCCCATTTTCTTGCGCAGCCTGATTACATGCCCATCGCTTACTGCCATTCCGCAGCTTTCCTGGCCGCGATGCTGTTCTGCAAAAAGTCCCAAGGCAGCCATCTGAGCTGCTCTGGAATCACCAAATACCCCAATTATTCCGCACATTATGAGCTGTGTCCTTTTCTTGTAAATCGAATTTTATGCTCCTCTTTGGTAAATAACCGCTGAAGATTGGAGCGATGCTTCAGCACAATCATCAAAACTACCAGGGTGATCAGCAGCAGGCTGGCATAGTCACTGGTTCCGGATATCAACAAACGCCACAAGGCATGAAACAGAAAGGCCATGGCGGCAATAATGCTCCCCAACGATACATAGCGGGTGATAAAAACGATGATCACGAAAGTAATTATCGCCACTAAGAGGCTGGATGGGGCCAAGGCCAAAAAGGCTCCTCCCGCAGTGGCCACTCCCTTTCCACCCTTAAAGCCCAAGTAGATCGGGAAAACGTGCCCCAGGATCACCAGCAAGGCGCACAGGGCTACAAAGGGACTTCCCGCAGGCAGCATTTTAACCGCCAGCAGCGTGGCAATAAAGCCCTTGGCCATATCCAGCAGTAGCACCCCTATTCCCGTGGCCGTACCAAATAACCGCAGGGCATTGGTAGCGCCCACATTACCGCTGCCTTCCTTGCGGATATCCTTGTGATAAAATACCTTCCCCACTATCCAGCCGATGGGAATGCTGCCGATCAGATATGCCACCAGCGGCAAGATCCAGCGTGCGGTATCAGGATTCATTTGGCTCCTCTTCCTTGCTGCGTCCTTTGAAGATCAGCTTCAGGCTAACCCCTTCGAATTTGAATGATTCCCTAATCTGATTATGAATGAACCGCCGGTAATTTTCCGTTACCAACGCGGGAGTATTGCAGAAAAAGATGAAGGTGGGAGGCTTCACGGCGGCCTGCGTGAGATAGAATATCTTCACGTGCTTTCCCGTGGGATGGGTAGGCGGACGCAGCGCTACCACCGTATCCATAAAGCGGTTCAATTCTCCCGTGGGAATCCTTTTCTCGCTTTCGGCTTCGATGATCTGCACGGTTTCCATGATTCTATGGATTCTCTGGCTGGTCTTTGCTGAGATAAAGAGCACCGGCGCGAATTGCAAAAAGGGCATCTGATAATGCAGTTCTTTCACAAATTTATTCGTGGTGCCAGTTTCTTTCTCGGTTACCAGATCCCATTTATTATATACCACCATTATTTCTTTCATCTTTCGCTTGGCATAGCTGGCAATCTTCAGGTCCTGGGCGCTAAGCTCTTCATCGGCAGTAAGCACCAATACCACTATGTCGCATCTGTCCACGGCTTCGATAGTGCGCATCACGCTGAAGTATTCCACTCCGTAGTTCACCTTGGTTTTACGCCTCAGTCCGGCCGTATCCACCAGAATATAATCTTTGCCATGATAGCGGAAAGGGCTGTCTATGGCGTCTCTGGTGGTGCCGGGAACGTCATTAACAATCTGCTTGGCATCGCCCAATAGCAGATTAACGATGGATGATTTGCCCACATTGGGCTTACCAACCACCGCGATGCGCGTGGGGGAGGGCTGCTCATCGGCATAGGCTTCCTGAGTTTCGGGCATCAGCGATAGCAATTCGTCCAGGAAATTACCCGTATTTCTGCCATGCGAGGCGGAAATGGCAAAGGCATCGCCAAAACCAAGCTGCAGGAAGTCATAAAGCTCCCATTCGAATTTCTCGCTATCGGCTTTATTGGCCACCAGCATCACCTTGTCGCGATGCGGAAAAAGAATCTTGGCGATCTCTTTGTCGATGTCCGTAGTACCCGTTTGCGCATCCACCATAAAGAGGATCAGGTCCGATTCATCGATGGCCAGCAGCGCTTGATGCTTAATCATCTTGTCCATGGCTTCGCCGGTGTCAAATACGATTCCTCCGGTATCCACCAACATGAATACCTTGCCGTTCCATTCCACTTCCTCATATTTGCGGTCGCGGGTGATTCCGGCTTCGAAATCTACTATGGCCGAACGCTTGCGGCACAAGCGGTTAAACAGCGTGGATTTGCCCACATTGGGGCGTCCCACGATT
>JAGOGT010000034.1 GCA_017996595.1 Candidatus Cloacimonadota bacterium | reverse complement strand
GGGCTAACCTATTATTATCTGGCCCTGGCTGTTTATCAGCTTCATAATCCTCGGGAAAACGAAGTAAATGGTTTGATGTTATCGAAAGAAAGCTTGCTGAAGCTGCAATCACAAATACAGAGTGGGGAAGAGGAGTCCTATCTCCCCTATCTTATCAGCGCGAAATACAAGGACATCTTAGAGCTCAGCGTGGCATATTCAATATCCCTGCTGGACAGATTTCAGCTCTCTGAGATATTGGTCTGCACCGATGGGATATCGGTTGGCTACGGCCATTGGCTGTATCACCAAAAGTCCTTGAAAGACAAGAAGAAAAAGAAGACAAGCCCGGAGCTGAATTGAAATTTTACATAGAAACCTACGGCTGCCAGATGAACGTTTCCGATAGTGAACTGGTAACCAGAATTCTGATTGATGCCGGCCACGTAGTAGCCGCGGACATCGCAGAAGCTGATCTGATCCTTTTTAATACCTGCTCGGTGCGCGATCATGCGGAACAGCGGGTATTAGGGCGGATTTCCACAGAGCAACCCCGTAAAGCGGGAAAACCCCATCTCAAGATCGGGGTTCTGGGCTGTATGGCTCAGCGCCTGGGTAAGAAGCTGCTGGATCCAAAGCTGGGAATTGACCTGGTGATCGGCGTGGATCAATATCAGCATCTGCCGGAATTACTGGATACCTTTATTGATGCTCAAAGCGCTACAGATTTTGAACCTGCGCAGCTCTATCCAGATTTGATTCCGGTGCATGGCGGTAAAACTTGCGGCATGGTAACGATTATGCGTGGCTGCAACAACTTCTGCAGCTATTGCATCGTGCCCCATGTCCGTGGCAGGGAACGCAGCCGTCCCTGGCAGGAAATAACGAAAGAAGTACGGGTAGCGGTTGGTAACGGCATGAAAGACATCACCTTGCTGGGCCAAAACGTGAATTCTTATCATGACGGCGAGCTTGATTTCCCGGATTTGCTGAAGCAAATTGATTTGATACCAGACTTGCTCAGATTGCGTTTCATTACCAGCCATCCCAAGGACTTGTCCCCAAAGCTGATCGATACCATGGCCGGGGGCAGATCTATCTGCGAACATATCCACTTGGCCATGCAGAGCGGTTCAAATGGGATACTGCAGAGGATGAACCGTAAATACACTATCGAATATTACTTAGACCTGGTAAACAGACTTCGCGCCGCGATGCCAGAAATCGGATTGACCACCGATCTGATTGCCGGTTTCCCGGGTGAAAGCGACGCCGAATTTGAGGAAACGCTGGCGGCCATGGAAGCAATCCGCTTTGACTATGCCTTTTGCTTCAAATACAGCAACCGTGAGGGAACTGCCGCAGCCAATTATGAAGACCAGGTACCGGAAGCCGTACGCTTGGAAAGGCTGAAAAGCATGATCGACCTGCAACGCCGGATTACTGAAGAGAAGTATCGGGCTATGATCGGAAAAGAAGTGGAAGTATTCGTGGAAGATTTCAGCAGAAAAAGCAATGCGCAGGTTTCAGGTAAAACCCGTGATTTCAAAATCGCAGTTTTAAATGGCGACCAAACCATGATCGGCACCCTGGTAAAAGCCAGGGTAGAGCGTGCTACCGCGGGCACCCTGATATGTTACTGAACAGGCATGCAATTGTTGGGTTAAGCAATGTTATGTAAACTAACGTTTACGAAGGGCAAGGAGCTGGCGGTGAAGCTCTTATCCCCCGCTTCAAAATATGAATATATGGGAGAAAGATAAATGAAAAGCATGACTGGATATGGACGCTCGGCAGTAAGCCAGAACGACATCGAAATAGAAATTGAGATCAAATCGGTCAATTCCCGCTATCTGGATTTGAAGATCTACCTCCCCAGAGATCTGGGATTTCACGAAATAGCGATTCGCAGGTACGTAGCCACATATCTATCCCGCGGTGCAGTAGAGATCAGGATTAACTTCACTGATCGCCGTCCCCCATCCCTAGTTCTGAATAAGGGTAATCTCCTTAAATATCATGATTTAGCCTCAGCAGCCGTTTCAGAACTCGCTTTACAGGATCGAGTGTCCATCGAATTCTTGCTTAATGAGCCCGGTGTTATCGAAAATCAAAAGAATCTGGCTGAAGATCCCATTTTAGCGGAGCTATTGGATAAGGCTTTGACCCTGGCATTGGATAAAGCTGCTGCCAGTATGGAACAAGAGGGGCTGCAAACCAAAGCCGTCCTTGCCGAATCCATGCATAAACTTATTGCCGCTGTGAGGGATGTATCCACGCATGTAGAGCCCTTTAAGGCCGATTTGTACCAGAATATGCTAAATCGCATCAAGGACTTGATCGGTAACTATCATTTGGAGAATCTGGAGCAAAGACTGGTTCAAGAACTGGCGATCTATGTGGATAAGTACGATATTGGCGAAGAACTTAGCCGCCTGGAATCGCACTATCAAACCTTTATGAGCACTCTGGAAAAGGATGGGGAGATTGGTAAAACCCTCAATTTTATTATCCAGGAAATGCAACGCGAAGCCAATACCCTGGGTTCCAAATTTTCTACATCCAAGAGCTTTCCATTGGTTCTGGTTATAAAAGAGGAAGTGGAAAAGTGCCGGGAGATCATTCAAAATGTTGCGTGAACCGATCTTGAAATGGAAGTCCTGGCCATTTATCGAGCGCCCTCTCACCTCTTTGGTACTGGTGCTTTTTCTCTGTCTGCTGGCCCTGATTGTATATAAGATTGCGGTAATTGGCTGGCAACAACCCATCTATTACATTATTGGCATGCTGCTGGTAATTGCCAATCTGGTGCCGTATTTCATTCAAACTGAATACGAACTCTATGATGATGTATATCTGGCGCGATACCTGTTTCTCAAAATCAGCAGGCCTTACTCCGATTTCGGCTGCTTTTATCTGGATAAACGGGGCATCATGCTCAGCACCTTCAAAATGCCGCGCCGCCTGGACGCTTTTCGCGGACAGTCTTTGCGCTTTTCAAAAACCCATGAGGAAAAGGAAGCAGTCTTGGCCTTCCTTAAAAGCAAAATCGCCAAGCAATACTAGGATAACGATATGAATAATAATGATATAAGAGAGAGGATATTACAACTATTCTCCAGAAGTAATGCCATTGCATTGTCATATAATGAATTATGCAATGATCTGCAGCTTTCCAAGAAAGAGAAGGCACTGCTTAGCGAGATCCTATCCTCTTTAATCGAAAGCGGAGTATTGCGCAAGGACAAGCGGAAATACCGCTCAGTTGCCAAAAGCCCGGAAGCCTCCCCCACTCCCCAAAGCTCCAGTTTATTGGAAGGAACCTTCGATGCCACGCCGCTTTCCCGTGATTTTTCCTATGCCTTTGTACGCACTCCCGATAAAGATTACTACATTAGTGCCGAGGATACCAACAATGCCTTTCACAATGACAAGGTAGCCTTTGAGGCGAAGTATCGCCGCGGTCGTCAGGAATATGGTATCATCAGCCGCATAATCAGCAGGGCCAATGAAACTATGGCTGGCGACATCATTCCCATGGGGTCGCGGTGGGTTTTTGTATGCAGTAATCCCAAGATCCATAAGTGGATAGAGATTACCGATACCGCGGGAGCAATTCAGGGAGATAAAGTAATCCTGAAGGTAAGTAATTGGGGCAATCCTGCCATGAATATACCTCCAAGTGGAGCCATCACCGAGATTCTTGGCAAATCCGGCGATCCCCAGGTAGAGCTGATGGCAGTGATTCGCCAGTATGATCTTCCCCTGGAGTTTCCTTTGGAAGTGATGCAAGCGGTGCAGCTACTTCCCGCAGAGCTCAATTCCAGCCACTACCATAATCGGCGGGACCTGCGTGAGCTCTTCACTTTTACCATCGATCCCGTTTCCGCCAAGGATTTTGATGATGCCATCTCTCTGGAATCAAGCCCGGAAGGCTGGAAGCTCTATGTGCATATCGCGGATGTGGCTCACTATGTGCCCCTGGATAGCATAGTTTTTGAAGAAGCAGCCAAGCGCGGCAACAGCTTCTATTTTCCCAAGATGGTTATTCCCATGTTGCCCGAACAGATTTCCAATAAGCTCTGCAGCCTGCGCCCCGAAGAGGAAAAACTCTGCATGACCGTGGAAACTATCTTCAATAATAAGGGTAGAATCACTGGCCAGCAAATCTACGAGAGTGTTATCCGCAGCAATTTCCGCCTTGCCTATGAAGAAGTGGATGAATTTTTTGATAAACCCGATACCGCCGGCAGCATCACCGATCCTGCCTTGCAAAGCACATTGCAGCAAGCGCGCATTTTATCCAGGCATCTCACCGACAGACGCATGGCCGCAGGATACATCTTTTTTGATCTCCCCGAATTGGAATATCAATACGATGAAGAGGGTTTTGTGCACCGTTTGAATCTTGCTGAAGAAACGGAAAGCCATAAGCTGATCGAAAACTTTATGCTGATTGCCAATGAATATGTGGCTTTCAGGCTTTCGCAGCATGCCCCGCACAGCATCTATCGCATCCATGAAGATCCTGATTACAGCAAACTGGAACGCGTGGTTACCACTTTATCGAACTACGGGGTTAAATGGGTGATGCACGAAAACTTGAATAAATCGGTGCAATATCTTTTGGCCTCCTTCCCCACACCCCAATACCATCAGGTTTTTGACCGCATCCTGCTGAGGAGCATGAAAAAAGCCAAATACAGCACCGATCATATCAGTCATTTTGGTCTGGCATTGCAGGATTACACCCATTTCACCAGTCCCATCCGCCGTCTTTGCGATCTGGTGATTCATCATCTCTGCAAAATATATCTACTGAAGAGCAGTGATCAGCACTTGGATTTCACTCAGGTGAAGCATCACGCTCAGGTGGCTTCCGACCGTGAAATCCTGGCAGATAATGCCGAGCGTGATATTGAATCAGTTTACAGCCGTGCCTTTATGAGGGAAAAAATGGGCGAGAAATTCACGGCCATGATCATCAGTACCGCTTCCAAGGGGCTGATTATCCGCTTACAGGAGATACCAGTAACCGGCGTAATCCAGATTCGGGAATTCGGAATGGGACCCTGGAGCCTGGATGAACGTGCTATGCGCTTTACCAACCGCAAAACCGGAGCATACTTTCAGCTCATGGACCTTCTCAAAGTGCAGCTTATCTCCGTGGAGGATGATGTTTACTTTGGATTTGCCGGCAAACCCGAGGTGGAAAAGCATATCTATGACAGCAAAACCACTTCCGACGTCCGCACCAAAGGCAAGCGCAATTTCGATGCTAATCCGGAAAGAAAAGCAGTTGACACCAGAGGCTCTAAAAAAAGTTATGGCCACACTAAGAGGAATTCCCAGAGTACTAAGAGGAAAAAGAAATGAAGAAATCAATAGGGATTTTTGATTCCGGGGTAGGCGGCTTAACCGTTTACAAAGCTATCCGCAAAGCTTTCCCGGAAGAGAATCTGATCTATTTTGGCGATACCGCCAGGGTGCCCTATGGTCCCAAATCACAAAGCACGATCATCGAGTATTCTCTTCAGAATTCCCGTTTCTTGATTCAACAGGGGATCAAAATCCTGGTAGTGGCCTGTAATACTTCCTCGGCAGTGGCCATTCCACGCTTACAGGAACTTACTCATATTCCGATCATTGGCGTTATCGATCCCGGAGCGGAGCAAGCCGCCCGAGCTACCAGAAACAAGCGCATCGGCGTGATCGGTACGGAAGGAACCGTGCGTAGCAAAGCTTACACTTTGGCCATCCAAAAGCTGCTGCCCGATGCGGAAGTCTTCCCTCAGGCCTGTCCGCTCTTTGTGCCATTGGCCGAAGAGGGCTGGCAGGATCATCCCGTTACTTTGAAAGTAGCCGAGGAATATCTTCGGGAGTTGAAAAAGAAGAATATCGATACCCTGGTTCTCGGCTGTACGCATTACCCTTTGCTGAGCAATATCTTACAGCAGGTAATGGGAGATGAGGTTACTCTGGTGGATAGTGCCGAGGCCATCGCCAATTATCTTTTCAGCCTGTTGGAGCCTGATAATGACGGTCAGGCTGGCACCGACACCTTCTTCGTTAGCGATAATGAAGCCAAATTCGCCCAAATAGCCTATAAGATCCTCAATCAGAATCTCGGCAACCTGAATCGGGTGCGCCTCTTTGAAAGCTGGTTTAAGGACTGATAATCATTAAAATACATCAAAGGATAGATTTATGGAACCTTTAATTCTCACTGCCGCCATCACCGGAGCCGAAACCACCCGCAAGGATCAGCCAAACTTGCCGGTAACCCCGGAAGAGCAAGCCCGGGAAGCCAAAGCCTGCTTTGCAGCCGGAGCCCGGGTAATACATTTGCATGTCCGCGAGGACGATGGCAGTCCCTCTCAGCGTTTGGAACGTTTTTCCGCTTCCATTGCCGCCATCCGCAACGCCGTGCCGGAAATGATCATTCAGATCAGCACCGGCGGAGCTGTAGGTGAACCTTTTGAAAAGCGCCTGGCTCCTTTGGCGCTGAAACCGGATATGGGCACTCTGAATGCCGGAACGCTCAATTTCGGGAACGAGATATTTATTAATCACCCTCTGGATATCATCCGTCTGGCTGAAGCTTTCAAGGAATATGGCGTAGTCCCCGAAGTGGAAGTATATGAATCCGGCATGATCGATATCGTTGCCAAGCTGGTGAAGCAAGGGATCATCACTCATCAGCCTTTGCATGTGCAATTCGTGCTTGGCGTTCCCGGAGGGATGAGCGGAAAACCCAAGAATGTGCTTTATATGGCAGAACATCTTGCCTCCGAGATTCCCACGGCTACCTGGGCTGTTGCGGGAATAGGACGCTGGCATCTTCCCACGGCTATGATTGCTTTGGCTACAGGTGGACACATCCGCTGCGGCTTTGAAGACAACATATTTTATCACAAGGGCATCGTTGCCGATTCCAACGCCCAGTTGGTGGCCCGCATCGCTCGTATTGCCGCTGAGATAGGCCGTCCTTTGGCTACTCCAGATCAAGCCAGAGAGATTTTAGCTCTGAACTATGTGGGAGTATCCAAATGAAGATTAGCGAGAATTCCCTTAAAGTATTGGAAAAACGCTATTTTCGTAAAGATGAAGAGGGCAATATCATCGAAAACTGGGAAGCCATGATTCTACGTGTGGCCAATAACATCGCTGGAGACGATCCGGTTCTGGCCGACAAGTTTTATGAGCTTCTCGATTCGGGGTATTTCTTGCCCAATTCCCCCACATTGATGAACGCCGGCAGCGATTTACAGCAGCTTTCCGCGTGCTTTGTGCTCCCCATCGAGGACAGCATGGACAGCATCTTCGAATCTGTAAAAAATGCCGCCCTCATTCATAAAAGCGGTGGTGGCACGGGCTTCTCCTTTAGCAAACTGCGCGAAGCCAATTCCCGGGTTCGATCCACCAATGGTGTTTCCAGTGGTCCCATTTCTTTTCTCAGGGTTTTCAATGCCGCCACAGATGCCGTTAAGCAAGGCGGAACCCGTCGTGGCGCTAATATGGCCATTTTAAACGTGGATCATCCCCAGATATTGGATTTCATTACCTGCAAGAATGATCTGAATGAACTTACGAATTTTAATCTCAGTGTAGGTATCACTGAGGAATTTATGCAGGCTGTTACCCGCGACGAAGAATATCAAACCATCTCGCCGCATACCGGGAACCCCGCCGGAAAGCTGAAAGCCAGCACCGTTTTCAGCCTTATTGTGGACATGGCTCACAAGAACGGCGAACCGGGCATCATTTTTTTAGACCGCATCAATAGCGCTAATCCCACTCCCCAGCTGGGCTGCATCGAATCAACCAATCCGTGCGGCGAACAGCCACTATTGCCTTATGAAGCTTGTAACCTGGGCTCTATAAACGTGGCCGCCTTCGTGGAAAACGGCGCTATTAACTGGGAGCATCTGAAGAATGTGGTGCACGACAGTGTCAGTTTTCTGGATGCCGTAATCGATCATTCCAAATTTCCTCTGCCTCAGATAGCCGAAATGGTGCAAACCAATCGTAAAATCGGTCTGGGGATCATGGGCTGGGCAGATTTGCTATTCCAGTTAGGTATTCCCTATGCCAGCGAAGAAGCTATTTTGCTTGCCGAAGAATTGATGGAGCTTATCGACTATGAATCAAAGCTACGGTCGCTGGAACTGGCTCGCAAAAAGTCTTCGTTCCCAGCCTTTTCAGGAAGCATCTATGCCGAAGGCAGATTCGAACGTCAGCCCTACAAATGCGATTGGGATAAGCTGAAAGCCGATATCTCCATTCATGGTCTTCGCAACGCCACGCTTACCACTATTGCCCCCACCGGTACGATCAGCATGATCGCCGAAACTTCCAGCGGCATTGAGCCTCAGTTTTCTTTGGCCTACGTTAAAACCGTGCTCGATGGCGAAAAGCTGATCTATGTGAATAAGTGGTTTGAACATGCTCTCAAGGAACGTGGTCTTTACAGCAAGGAACTATTGGAACAAGTTTCGGAGCTTGGCTCGGTTCAGAATATCGAAGCCATTCCCGAGGATCTGAAAGCAATCTTCCAAACTGCTCACGATATCAGCCCCGAATGGCATATCCGCATGCAAGCCGC
>JAGOGT010000033.1:5440-8620 GCA_017996595.1 Candidatus Cloacimonadota bacterium | reverse complement strand
CAATCGCAACCGGCTGCGGCTGGAGCTGATTCCGCAGCTGCGAAGTGAATATAATCCCCAGCTAAATGAGCATCTGGCCAGGCAGGCAGAGATATTTTTCCAGGCCGAACAGCTGCTAAGCGAACGTACCGCCAAGCAATATAAGCGGATAATGCTGGAAAGCACTCCGCAACGCACCATCCTGGCACTGCTGCCATTAATCAAGCTGAAACCGGTGGAAAGGTACTATTTGTATCGAATGGTGTTCAGGCAACTCAGTGGCCAGGAGAATGACTTTATGAGCTTGCATCATCAGGCTATTGAGGATGTTTTGCGGGCGGAAGGATCCAAAAGCCTGGATCTGCCCCACGGCATTAAAATATATAAACTATATGAAGAATTGGTATTTAGCGCAGGCGCGGAACCTGAAGCCAGTCATCCCGACATGCTGGAAATAGAAGCGGAGCGGGCCAGGGCTGTTTTTGGCGATTATCGCTTTCAATTCAGGTATCTGCGCATTCTGCCGAAGGAAACGGAAGAGCTGGGCAAATATCGGATTATTCTGGATGCGGATGCCGTGCAATATCCCCTCAAGATCAGATTCCGCAAGCCCGGAGACCGTTTTATCCCCTTTGGGATGGAGCGGTTCAAGCGCTTGAAGGAATTTTTCATTGACGAAAAAGTCCCAAAATTTGAAAGAGACTCTGTACCCATCTTTGAAGACGGAGAAAAGCTCTTGTGGGTGGTGGGATACCGGATGGATAATCGGGTTCGGCATCATGAAGGCAGTACCCGCTATTTGGAAATAATCGCCGAACCTACTCAGGAAAAGCCTAAAAGGGCTGCCAACCGTAAAAAAAATTCCAGGGGGAATGATGAATCAGATGAATTGTGATATATCGGCAGTACTCTTTGATGAGTATAAGATCCAAACCCGGATCAGAGAGATCGGGCTGGAAATAAGCAACGCCTACCGCGGCAAAAGACCGGTTCTGATCGGGATTTTGAAGGGTGGATTTATCTTTTTGGCGGATCTGGTGCGCAGTATTTCGATCCCCATCGAGCTGGATTTTATGGCCATTTCCAGCTATGGAAGCGGCACGGCTACCAGCGGCGTGGTGAAAATCCGCAAAGACCTGGATATCGACGTGAGCGGCAAAGACGTGATTATCGTGGAAGACATCGTGGATTCGGGATTGTCGCTGCAGTATATTAAAGATTACATTGGCAAGCACAATCCTGCCTCGCTGAAAGTATGCGTGCTGTTGGACAAGCCTGCGGCGCATAAGATCGACGTGAAGTTCGATTATGTGGGCTTTGAGGTAGGCAATGAATTTGTAGTAGGCTACGGCCTGGATTTTGCGGAGAATTACCGTAACTTACCCTACATAGGAATTTTGAAGGAAGAAGTATATTCATGACCAAAAAAATACTCGGCGCTCTGGGAAGCACTATATGCGGAACCCTTAGCGCTACCGGAGCCGACAGTCTTGTAACCCTGCCCATCAATACTCCTGAAGCGCAAAGTGCCTTCGGTCAGGTTTCCACGATGGTGAATTGGTTTATCTATGCGCTGATTATCATCAGCATCGTCAGCATCATCCGGATCGCCCTCATCAAGAAGCGGATACGCAAGAACAAAATGGAAAATCCCGGGCAATCCAGCCTGCCGCAGGACGATAAACTGAAGCCCATGAAGCAGGGCTTTTCGATGCCGTTGCTGATCCTTTTGATTCTGCTGAGTATCGTTATTTTCCATACCTTTAGCGGTAACCGTGAACAGATCACCAAAGAGGGATTCAGCAACTTTATGGCCCGGGTGAATCGCAATCAGATCACCCAGGTGCAATTCACCGAAAAAGATATATTCTATGCGGATACCGCGAATAAGAAGTACTTCAGCACCCTGCCTTTTGAATCGCCCGGACTGGTGGACAGCCTGGTTTCCAGAGGAGTAAAAGTTAGCGCTACGCGTCCCTCACGCTGGGCCGGAGTGCTGTCCTATGCTCTTCCGCTGCTGATGCTGATTATCTTCTGGCTGTTCTTTATGCGGGGCATGAATCAACAGAATGCCAAGGCTTTCAGTTTTGGCAAAAGCAAGGCGCGCATGCATGAAGCCAGTAAATCGGGGATCACCTTCAAAGACGTGGCGGGAGTGGATGAAGCCAAAGAAGAGCTTCAGGAAATAGTGGAATTCCTGAAAGACCCGGGTAAATTTCAAAGATTGGGTGGACGGATTCCACGCGGGGTACTGCTGGTGGGACGTCCCGGAACGGGAAAGACCCTTTTGGCAAAGGCTGTATCCGGTGAAGCGGGAGTACCCTTCTTTGCCATCAGCGGCTCGGACTTTGTGGAGATGTTCGTAGGCGTTGGCGCTGCCAGAGTTCGCGACCTTTTCGAACAGGCCAAGAAGAATTCGCCCTGCATCACCTTTATCGACGAAATCGATGCGGTAGGCAGGCATAGAGGCACCGGTCTGGGCGGTGGGCATGACGAACGCGAACAAACCCTGAATCAGCTTTTAGTGGAGATGGATGGCTTTGAGCCCAATGAGGCAGTGATCATCATTGCGGCTACCAATCGTCCCGATATTTTGGATCCGGCGCTGCTGCGTCCCGGACGCTTCGATCGTCAGGTAACGGTGGATTTGCCGGATATCAAAGGACGGACGGAGATTTTGAAGGTGCATGCGGCCAAAGTGCCCCTGGCAGATGACGTATATCTGGAATTGATCGCCAGAGGAACTCCCGGATTCAGCGGTGCCGATCTGGCCAATCTGGTTAATGAAGCGGCGCTGATCGCGGCCTCTAAGAACAAAAGCAATATCGGCATGCAGGAATTTGAGGAAGCAAAGGATAAGCTGACCCTGGGCAAAGAAAAGAAAAGCCGGGTGATCCCGGAAGAGGATAAAAGGCTTACTGCCTATCATGAAATCGGGCATGTGCTTACCTCCGTGTTTCTGGAAAAGACAGAGCCAGTGCACAAGGTATCCATTATCCCCCGCGGTTTTACGGGTGGTGCTACCCACTATCTGCTTAGCGATAAAAGCGGCTATTCCAAGGGCTATCTGCAGCAAATCCTGGTTACCCTGCTGGGGGGCCGGGCTGCGGAAGAGATCGTTTTCGGCGAAAAAACCACCGGTGCCGGAAATGACCTGGAACGCTGCACCGATATCGCCAAAAAGATGGTTTGCGCCTGGGG
>JAGOGT010000033.1:0-5340 GCA_017996595.1 Candidatus Cloacimonadota bacterium | reverse complement strand
AAGAACAACAAAGGCAACCTGCGCAAAGCCGCCACGGAACTGGCCAGAGATTGGCGTTCCGACAAGCTGCTGCGCCGGCTGGACGCCATGCTTTTAGCCGGAGACAAAAGCGGGATTTTACTGATCAGCGGAGTAGGTGACGTTTTGGAACCTGAGGATGGCATCATAGCCATCGGTAGCGGTGGAAATTATGCTTTGGCTGCAGCCCGAGCCCTGGCTTTGCATACCAAATTGAGCGTGAAAGAGATTGTATCCGCGTCCCTGAAGGTTGCCTCAGGAATCTGTATTTACACCAATGGCAATCAGATAGTAGAGGAAGTATAGCTTTGAATAATCATTTTAGTTTAACCCCTCCCAAGATTGTGGAGGAGCTGGATAAATTCATCGTGGGACAGGATGCTGCCAAACGCAGTGTAGCTATTGCCCTGCGTAACCGTTGGCGCCGACAGCAAGTTGCGGGAAGCATGAAAGGCGAGATCATGCCCAATAATATCATTCTGATCGGACCCACCGGGGTTGGTAAAACAGAGATTGCCAGAAGGATTTCCAAGCTTACCGGAGCACCTTTCATCAAAGTGGAAGCCTCCAAATTCACGGAAGTGGGCTATGTGGGCCGCGATGTGGAATCCATGGTGCGTGAACTGATGAATTATTCCATCAGCCAGGTGCGCGAACAGATGGTGGAAGAGGTGCAGCAAAGCGCCAGGGCCAAAGCTGAGCAAAGGGTTTTGGATATCCTGCTGCCCCCCCGGAAAAAAAGCAAAACCCGCGATCCTGAAGCGGAAAGCCGCTATCAGCGCAGCCGTGAAAAGATGATGAAGAAGCTGGTTTCCGGAGCTTTGGATGATAAAGAAATTGAGATAGAACCGGAGCATAATAATCTTCCCATCATGGAGATTATCCCAAATCCCAATCTGGAAATGCTGGATATCGATATCAGCGAAATGCTTTCCAGCTTCATCCCGGAAAAGCTGAACCGACGCAAGCTCTCCACTACGGTGGGACTGGCTTTGAAACGCTTCACCGAAAGCGAGCTAAATAATCTCATCAGCAAAGAAAAAATGATCGAGACAGCCAGGCAGAACGTGGAGGAAAAGGGAATAATCTTCATCGATGAGATCGATAAGATTGCCACTGCCGACCGTGGTAACAGCCTGGATGTTTCCCGGAGCGGAGTCCAAAGAGACCTTCTGCCCATCGTGGAAGGCTCCAAAGTCCCCACCAAATATGGCATGATCGATACTTCTCACATCCTCTTTATCGCTGCCGGGGCTTTCAGCATCGCCAAACCCTCCGATCTTATTCCTGAATTGCAGGGACGCTTCCCCATCCGCGTGGAGCTGAATAGCCTGAATCAAAGTGATTTCCAGCGTATCTTAACCGAGCCGGAGAATTCGCTGACCAAGCAGTATCAGGCCATTTTTGCCAGCGAAGAAGTGAATCTAAGCTTCCAGACTGACGCCATCATCGAGATTGCCCGATATGCCGCCCTGGCTAATGACAAGATGGAAGATATCGGAGCCCGACGCTTGCATACGATCATGAACACCCTTCTGGATGACTTTCTCTTCAATATGCCCTCTCCGGAGCTGAAAGCAGTGAAGATCAGCCGCAAATTCGTGAAAGAACGCTTGGCCCCGGTAATCGAAAGCGAAGATCTCTCCCGTTTTATCCTATAGGCAATATGAAGAAACTGACGGACATCTTTATCTCCCTGCAAATCCGCAATTACCGGATTTTCTTCATGGGCCAGGGCGTTTCCCTCATCGGCACCTGGATCCAACGTACCACCATGGGCTGGTTTGTATATCGTTTAACCAATTCCGCCTTTCTCCTGGGCTTGGTAAGCTTTTTATCCATGATCCCCTCCGTATTCATCAGCCCCTTTGCGGGAGCCTGGTCTGACCGCTGGAACCGTCATCACACCATGATCATCACACAAATTGCCTTTTTTCTGCAAACGGCCACACTGGCAGTATTGGTATTAACCGGAGTTATAAATAAGCAGGTTCAATATCCAATTCTGATTCTGGCTCTGATGCAGGGGATCATTGATGCCGTGGATGCCCCTATCCGCCAGAACTTCGTTATGGATCTGGTAGCCAAGCGAAGCTATCTGCCTAATGCACTGGCTACCAATTCTGCGATGTTCAATGGAGCAAGACTGATTGGCCCTGCCGTAGGGGGATTTCTGATCATCATGTTCAGCGAAGGCATCTGCTTTGCCATCAATGCTATATCCTACATATTCGTGATCATTTCCCTGTTCTTCATAAAAATCGACTATCCTCCCGTTAGAGCCAGCAGGGAATCTACCTTACGGAAGATTGCCGATGGCTGGAAATACGCCTGGAATAATGTCCCGATCAGGTTTTTAATCTCCAATCTGGCCGTGTACACTGTTTTTGGTATGTCTTACACCACGCTGATGCCAGTAATTGCCAGAGACGTATTGCAAGGCAATTCTGGCACTCAGGGCATACTGATGTCCACTTCCGGGATCGGAGCGCTATGCGGTTCGCTGTTTTTAGCTTCCCGCAAGAACATCAAAGGCATGCCTACGCGTCTCATCTACGTTTGTTTGGGCTTCAGCGTAGCCCTTATCCTCTTTGCCCTTTCGCGAATGATGTTTATCAGCATGATCCTGATCAGTTTCCTGGGATTGGCGGGAGTGCTTTCCATGACCACTACCAATACCCTCATCCAGAGTGTTGTTTCGCCCGAAATGCGGGGCAGAGTATTGAGCCTTTACACCATGGCCTTTGCCGGGATGTCTCCCTTGGGCAGTTTACTGATGGGAAGCATGACCAGCAGGTGGGGTGCCCAAATCACGCTTGTAATCTGCGCCAGCATCTATCTTTTATGGTCTCTGAATAGCTTACGAACCTCACCTCAATTCCTGAGGGGTGTGCTGAGAATGCTGGTAGCCGGCAATAACACGGAATCATACCGGATCAAACCTATGATCACAACCATGGAACAGGCATGAAGATTTTCGTTCACCTCGGGAAAAGAGAGCCGGATTACCGCAATCTGATGCGCGAACAAAGCGATTTTACCCTGGATGGGATCACAATTCCCGCATCCAGACTGGTGATCGCCGATCAAACACATTCCCGTCAAGTGCACATCTGCCGCGAAGCCGATTGTGGAGCCGGATTGGGTGATAAACCCCAGATCCCCATTGTGGACGGACTAATCACCAATATCCCGGGGCAATTTCTGCTCATCCGCACTGCCGATTGCACCCCCGTGATCCTTGCTGATAAAGAAAAAATGGTAGTGAGTGCCCTGCATAGCGGCAGGGAAGGCACCCGCAAGAACATTGTGGAAGAAGCCGTATCCATTATGAATACCCACTATCAATGCCAGCCCAAGGATATTGTGGCCTACATCGGGGCTGGGATATCCGCTTCGCACTATCAGGTGAGCCAGGGGATTTACGACGAATTTGTCGCTTCTGTAACGCAGCAAGGCTTTGCCCATCAGCAAGATAATCAACGGCGTCTGGATATTCGCCACATCATTTTTCAGCAGCTTATTAAAGCTGGTATTCCCTTCCGCAATATCGAGAATATCCATGACTGCACCTATGAAAATCCGGATTACCATTCCTACCGGCGGGAAGGCACTCACAACCGTCAAATCAACATAGTGGGGATCCTCACATGAACAAAACCTTTAGCAACAAAGCCGGGAACTTGATCCTGGAACTTCGCAAAGACACCATGTCCGCCTGGCTCACCATCAAAAAGAGCGGGCACTTGATAGACGAAGCCGAGATTATTAAGCTTATCGAGGAAGCAGGGATCAAAACTGGCTTTGAGGAAGCGCTCAGCCATATCCGTGAACACTCTCTGGAAAAGGAATTTGATACTCCCTTCCCCATCGCCATCTGTTCCGGAAAGCCCAATCAAAGCGTGCTGAAATACAATTTCAATCCTGATCTCAGCCTGGATCCCACTCAGCCCCTCAGCTATGAGATCTTTCAGCGTCTGATTTCCGTTCCCTCAGGTGCTGTGATTGCTGAATATACCAATAACATCTTCGAGCACGAGGGCAGCATCTATGACATCTTTGGCGAATTGATCAGTCAGGGCTCTATCGATGAAGATCAAGCCCTGGCCATGGTTGGCAGCGGCGTAAGCTTCTCTCTTTCCGATCGTCAATACCTGGCCACCGCCTCGGGTTTCCCCTATGTGGACGCAGCAGGGCGAATCTGCATCGCCACAGAGCTGATCCTGAATAGCAGCGATCTTCCCTCCGAAGTCTCTTTCGATCACCATTTGAGCCTCAAAATCAGCGGCGACCTGGCGCAGCAAAAGCTACATTCTGCCGGAACGCTCTTCATCTCCGGCGACATTCACAATTCTGAAGTGGATTGCCATGGCGATTTGCATCTGGAAGGTGACATCATCAATTGCAATGCCGACCTGCTCATTATCCGGGGCGATTTGTTCTGCAAAAATATCAGCAGTTCCAAGGTAATCTGCCAGAAAACCCTGCGTTTCGGCGGCAGCATCCGCAATTCCTCCGTAGTTTGCGATGGCGATATCCTTGGCTCTGAGGGCAGCAACATCAGCGGAGGTAATGCTCAAGCCGGTGGTTCGGTATCCATCAGCGAGGCTGGAGACAATTCAGGTAGCTTAACCGAGATCGAGATCGCCATCAGCCCCTTTCATCGCACTTTGCTGCTGCATCTTTCCCGAAAATTGATCCATCTGAAGTCCGATCCTGAAGCCAATGCCCATGCCATAGACGAATTGCAGGCCTTGATAAAACACTGCGAAGAAAAACTCGACGAGAATCTCACTGCTTTTATCAACCGCACTCAAACTGGTCAAAAGCGTGTGGTCATCTCCGGTGAAATTCATCCCCCAATAAACATCCGGGTACTAAAACATAATTATCATTACAGCTCCAGCCAAAGTGGCCTGGAGCTTGTTGAAAAGGAATAAAGCATGATCCTGACCTTGCCCAAGCACCTCAAAAACCAAGTTCTTACGCTTCTGATGCTGGGCTTCTGCAGCGTATCTCTTCTCGCTCTCGAAGCTCCTTTTGCCGGTGATCCTGCCATCTCTCCCGATGGCGAACAAGTGTGCTTTGTTTACGATAACGACCTTTGGGTGGTCAGTTTTGCCGGCGGAGTTCCCAGACGCATCACCAATACCCCCAGCAGCGAGTGGAATCCCCAGTGGAGCCCGGATGGAGCTACTATCGCTTTTTCCTCAAACCGGGATGGCAACAATTTCATCTATATAATCCCCGCTAGCGGTGGCTCTCCGCTATACACCGTCAAGGAGAACATGATAATCGCCGATTGGTTCAGCGATTCCCAAT
>JAGOGT010000032.1 GCA_017996595.1 Candidatus Cloacimonadota bacterium | reverse complement strand
CAGTCAATTCTGGGATAATGACGGCAAATTCAATCTGGAAGAGCCCAATTCGCTGCTTTTGGCGAAACTTGGAGCTTATAAAAGCCTCTTTTCCGGCTGTGGAGTGGTGCACGATCATGCCCCCGTACAAAAGGATATCTATTACGATAGCATGCCTGTTGTGGTGCCCAAAAAGTTCCGTCAGTGCCATTCCATAACCCTTGGTAACTGGTGGGGTGGGGGAACTCCGGAAGAGGAACTGCAGCTATCCCGGGGAGCAATGCCCTTTATTATTCACTTGGGCGAAGGATCGGACGGGGTTACCAAGGCGGAATTTGCGGATTTGGTGCGCCGTAAACTGCTGCAAAAGAACACGCTGATGATCCATGGGATTGCCTTTTCCGCAGAAGAAATTGCCACTATTGCCATGGTTGGCGCTTCGATATGCTGGTGTCCCAGTTCGAATTATTACCTTATCAATGAGACTTTAAAAATCGATGCAGCGCTTAAATACAAGGCCAATGTGTGCATCGGGACGGATTCCACGATGTCCGGAGGGATTAATCTGATCGCCGAATTCATCAAGATCAGAGAGCATTTCCCCACTATTGCGGGGCAGGAACTTTTCCGGATGGCTACGGTTAATGCTGCCAGAGCGCTGATGCTGCCCGATAGCTTCGCCGCGCTGGATCCTACCAACTGCCAAAATCTGCTGCTGCTGGACAAGCTGGATCGCGATCCCTTCGAGAATCTCTTCTCTCTGGAAGCGGCCAATATCAAGCTGCTGGTGGTGGATGGCATGCCTCGATTCGGCGATAGCGAATGGCTGGAGCGGCTTAATCTTTCGGAAAATGACTATAATACCTTCCGCACCGGCAATAAAGAGAAATTCGTTATCGGCGATCCTATCGACCTGAATGACCAGATCGACGCCGTATTGGGCTACCATAAAGATTTTCCCTATCTGCCTTTTTGATGTCAGTAACGATGCAACTACAGCTAAGCTCCTCCAAGTTTAGCAGGATATCCCTATGGAACAGCATTTAAATATCTGCGAAATCTTCTACTCTCTGCAGGGGGAATCCACCTATGCAGGCTACCCTTGCGTTTTCATCCGCCTGGCCGAATGCAACCTGCGCTGCAGCTATTGCGACACAGCCTATGCCTTTGGTAAAGGGCGTTCGATGAGCATCAGCAGCATTATGGAGCAGATTAAAAGCCATGCTTGCAAGCTGGTGGAGATTACAGGCGGGGAACCATTGTATCAGGATGAAGTAATATTCCTGATGGAAGCGCTGCATAAAGAAGATTATAAGCTGCTGCTGGAAACCAATGGTTCACTGTATCTGGGCGAGGTGCCGGACTACGTGATCAAGATTGTGGACGTAAAAACTCCCGGAAGCGGCATGCAACATAGCTTTATGAAGTGGAATCTGAAGTTTTTACAGAAGCATGATGAGCTGAAGTTTGTGCTCACCAACTACCCTGATTACCGCTTTGCGCGGGATTTTATCGCCGCTAATAAACCCCAGGTGGCGGCCATCCACTTCTCTCCGGTGCCGTCTTTACTCGATCCTCTGGAGCTTGCAGGTTGGATGCTGGAGGACGGCATCGAAGCCAAGCTCAGCTTGCAGCTTCATAAACTCCTTAATTTCAAGTAGCTGTATCATTCTATGCCACCAGACATGAACGACGATCGCGATCTGTTTTCCCTGGAGCTTAAGGCCATGCTGAAGGAAGCTTTGGCGATGGCAATCGAGGGAGAATATAGCTCTCACCCGGATAATCCCTGCTATATCACCCGCAAGGCCTATCCCATGTTCACCGAGATCGACAATATCCCCTTGTCCTATGAGCAGATACCCGAGGTTATTCTGAACTGGGCAGGGCTGGATAAGACCAAAGCCAGGTCTCTGGAAGATATCCTGGTATTTGATCTGGAAACCACGGGACTGGGCCGTGGGGGCATCTTTGCCTTCATGATCGGGCTGGGTTACTTTGAGCAGGGACAATACATTGTGGAGCAAGTGTTTCTGCCCGATCCCGATGCCGAGATCAATTCCTTCGACCGGATTATGGAATTGCTGAAAACAAAGTCCCTTTTAGTAACCTTCAATGGCAAGACTTTCGACGTTCCCGTGCTGGAATCACGGCTGCTTTACCATCAAATCTGGCTGAATATCCGGCAGATGGAACATCTGGACTTGCTGCATATCGCGCGCCGGCTCTGGAAAAACAAGCTTCCCTCTTGCGCCCTGGAGACCATCGAATTCTACATTCTGGGGCATATCCGCGATAAAGAACTGGACATAGAGGGCGGCGACATCCCCCAAACCTATTTCCACTACCTTATGAGTGGCGATCCTGAGCTTATCCGTCGCATCTTTGTGCACAATCATCATGACATCCTGCATACCGGGGCTTTACTGGCCTTGATCTGCAATAGCACCGCCTATCCACCGCCAAGTGGTTTCGATATTCGCATCGATTATCACGCCTTGGCCAGGCTTTACCTCAGCCAGAAGCAACCTGAAACCGCCAAACGCATCCTCATCGATCTGCTGGCCACGGGGATGGTGACTGCGGAGATCACCACCGATCTGGGCCTGCTTTACAAACAGGAAAAGGACTTTGAGGCAGCGCTTGATTCTTTTGAAATAGCCTCCGGACTGGCTTCTCGCATCGGCATGCTGGAGCTATGCAAGCTGCAGGAAAACTATCAAAAAGACTATACAACGGCTTTGGAAACCAGCAAGCGCCTGGAGCAATATCTGCTGTCGCGTCCTTTGGTGGATTCCAAGGCCCTTGCCCTGCTGCAAAAGAGACAGAACCGGCTGCAGCAAAAGATTATAAAACAACAAGATAAACAAAATAAACAGACAACATAGAGGTTAAATATGTATCCCATCAGTTTTGGTTCGGACAACCACAGCGGCATCGACTCCCGGGTTCTGGAGGCCATGATCAAGGCCAATGAGGGCTATTGCTCTGCCTATGGCGACGATGAACTTACCCAGGCAGTTCTTGCTGAGATCAAGAAGCTTTTCGGAGGTAACTGCGATGCCTGGCTGGTGATAACCGGAACCGGCGCCAATGTCCTTTCTCTGCAAGCGCTTATCAAGCCCTATCACGCGGTTATCTGTGCCGCAACCGCCCACATCAACGTGGATGAATGCGGCGCCGTGCAAAAGAATACCCAGGCCAGATTGCTGCCTATCGAGACTAAAGACGGCAAGCTAACTCCCGCCCTCATCGCTCCCAAACTGATTGGTGATCGCGATCAGCATCATTCCGTGCCCAAAGTAATCTCCATTTCCCAGAGCACCGAATACGGCACGCTATATTCACTTTCGGAGATCAAAGCGCTGGCCGAATACGCTCATTCACATAATATGCTGCTGCATATCGACGGAGCACGCCTGGCCAATGCGGCTGCAGCCTTATGCTGCACTTTCAAAGAAATGACTGCGGATTTGGGAGCAGACATTGTTAGCCTGGGCGGAACCAAGAACGGCATGCTCTTTGGCGAGGCGATTATCAGCTTTGTACCGGAGCTAACCCACGATATGCGTTTTTACCGCAAGCAGGCCAATCAGCTTTTCAGCAAGATGCGCTTTATTGCAGCGCAGTTCCAGGCTTATCTGCAGGATGAGCTGTGGCGCAGCAATGCTTTGCATGCCAATAAGATGGCAAAGCTATTGGCCAGGAAACTGGAAGGCCTTCCGGGGGTAATCGTTACTCAGGAAGTGGCAGTGAATGCGCTCTTTGTGATCCTTCCCGAGCATATGATTGCGTACTTGCAGGAGAAATACCACTTTTACACTTGGGATGAAACCCGCTTTGAGGCGCGCCTGATGTGCAGTTTCAATACTACCGAAGCGCATCTGGACGAGCTGGTTAGCACCATAAAAGCTATGCTTTAAGCCTGGTTCGGTTCCCAGCTCTTTGTTCAGGTGATGCCCATGCGATGCCCATGCAATTACCCGGGGATCACATGGGCATCGCAAGATAAGTGATTATGTAGTAGCTGGATTGCAAACGTCCTCGTTTGCAAAGCGACGCAGTTGCTTGTCTTTTACGAAACTTCGCTAAAGTTCGACACGAGACGTGTCGAATCCTGCACTGGTGGTGGCTTGAAATCCATTGCCTCAATTGGGTTTAGCAGCTAAGTATGGTCTATCCAGGTTACTTGATTATTATATTATCTGTTCTCTTGAGACAAGGGAGGAGGTATGAAGAAAAATTTTAGTGCTACTCTCTCTGCTTTACATTTGGAAGGTAGTTCCGAGCAAATAGTTATGGGTTTTATGCGGCACTTGAAGTTCGATCTGGGTAAGGATCAATTTTCCGCCAGCCCCATGGATTGCTATCTGAGCTTTGCAGCGGCGATAAAAGACATGCTGCTGGACAGATGGCTGGTAACGCAGCCGGAGGAATATGCGGCAGGGCGAAAACGGGTTTACTATCTATCGCTGGAATATCTTATCGGGCGGTCTTTGAATAATGCCATCCTGAATCTGGATATCCGCAAGCAGAGCCTGAAAGCGCTGGAGGAAATGGGCTATGACCTATCCATACTAAGTGAACTGGAGTGGGATGCAGGCTTGGGTAATGGCGGCTTGGGGCGTTTGGCAGCCTGCTTTCTGGATTCTCTGTCCACTCTGAAAATCCCGGCTTATGGCTATGGAATTCGCTATGAATACGGCATCTTTTTCCAGCATATCAAGAATGGCGAGCAGCTGGAGAGTCCCGATAACTGGCTGCGCTATGGTTCCATCTGGGAAATTCCTCACCCGGAAAGGCTGTATCCGGTGCATTTCGGGGGTATGGTGAAGGAACACACCAGCGAAAGGGGCGAAAAGCATCTGCAATGGATTCCCCAGGAAGACGTGATGGCCATGGCCTATGATCACCTCATCCCCGGTTTCCAGAATGGCTATGTGAATACGCTGCGGCTCTGGAGTGCCAAATCCAGCCGTGATTTTAACCTGAATTACTTCAATGAAGGCGATTACGTGCAGGCCGTGGCGGAGAAAAATCACAGCGAGATGATCTCCAAGGTGCTGTATCCCAACGACAGCAAGATGCAGGGCAAAGAACTGCGACTGAAGCAGGAATATTTCTTCGTTAGCGCTACCATTCAGGACATTATGCGGCGTTTTGGCAAGAAATACGATGACTACAGAATGCTGCCGGAAAAGATTGCCATCCAGATGAACGACACCCATCCGGCCATTGCGGTGGCAGAGATGATGCGGATCCTGGTGGATGAGAAAAAGCTGCCCTGGGATACTGCCTGGGAGATCACCCAGGGATGCATGGCCTATACCAATCATACCATTCTGCCGGAAGCGCTGGAAAAATGGCAACTGCTGCTCTTTGCAGAGGTGCTGCCCCGGCACATGCAGATTATTTATGAGCTAAATGCTCGCTTCCTGAATGCGTTGCGGATTAATTCCACGGTTAGCGAGGCGGAGATTGCCAAGCTGTCCCTGATCGAAGAAGAACCGGTGAAAAGTGTGCGTATGGCGAATCTGGCGATCCTGGGGGCGCACAGTGTGAATGGAGTATCCGCCTTGCACACGGAAATCCTGAAGCATGAGGTCTTCAAGGACTTCTATCAGCTCTATCCCCAGCGCTTTAATAACCGCACCAATGGTATCACTCCGCGGCGTTGGCTGATGCTTTGTAATCCCAGGCTCAGCGATTTGCTAACCGATGCTATCGGCCCTACCTGGACAACAGACCTTACCAAACTAAGCAAACTGAATAAGCTGGAAAAGGATAGTGCCCTTTTAAGCGATCTGGGGGATATCAAGCGTCAGAATAAAGAGGAATTCTGTAAGCATCTGGCAGATGGCCTGCACAAGAGCTTGAATCCGGAGAGTATCTTCGATTTTCAGGTGAAGCGTTTTCATGAATATAAGCGCCAATTGCTGAATGCCCTGGGGATTATCCACCTGATAAATGAGATTCGCAAAGGGGCCACGCCCTATCCCCGCACCTGTTTCTTTGCGGGAAAAGCGGCACCGGGCTATTACACTGCCAAGCTGATCATCCGTTTTATCTGCGCTTTGGGAGATTATATCGGGAAGGATAAAGCCCTGTCCAAGTATCTGGCCGTGGTGTTTTTGCCAAACTACCGGGTGTCGCTGGCGGAACGGATTATGCCTGCTGCGGAGATCTCTGAACAGATATCCACTGCCGGAACAGAGGCTTCCGGAACGGGGAATATGAAATTTGCGCTGAATGGAGCGCTAACCCTGGGCACGCTGGATGGAGCTAATATTGAGATCAGGGATGCCGTGGGCAAGGATAATTTCTTCCTCTTCGGGATGACCGCGCAGGAAGTGCAGAGCCTGAAGGCTGCGGGTTACCATCCCTATGCCCTGGCGCAGGAAAATGAGGATATAGGGGAGATAATAAAATTCATGGAGAGCGATGAGCTTTGCCCCTTGTCCCCAGGTTTGTTCCGGCCCTTGGTGGATTTACTGCTGCATCAGGGGGATAACTATTGCCTCATCGCCGATCTGCCGGATTACCTGAAGGTGCGAAAAGAGACTGGAAGTGTCTATCAGAAGCCGGAGATATGGAACCGCATGTCCCTGAAGAATATTGCCAATATGGGGGCTTTTTCTTCGGATGAAACGATTAAAGGCTATGCAAAGGAGATCTGGGGAGTGTAATCAGCCCAGGAGCATACCTACAATCGCAGCGCCCAATAGCAGGATAAAGGGATTCAGCTTTAAGCGCCACATGGCAATAAGGCTGAGCGCAAAAACGATCAAGGTGAAAAGATCGGTGAAGGCATCGCGGGCAATCAGAAATAAGGCTGCGGCGATGAGGCCGATCGAGAGAAGCCTCAGCTTGGTGAATACGTTCCGGAACCAGGCTTGCTTGCGCAGCTTCAGGTAGCTGATGGTGATGATGGTCATCAGTACCAGCGAAGGAAGGATCACGCCAAAGGTGCAGATCAAGGAACCTAAGATTCCGCCTTTCTGGTAACCAATGAAGGTGGCAGCATTGATGGCTATTGGTCCTGGCGTCATCTGGGAAATCGCTACGATATCCACAAATTGCTGCTGCGTGAGCCAGGCATTCTTTAGCACCACTTCCTGCCGGATCATGGCCAGGATGGCATAGCCGCCTCCGAAGCTGAAAAGACCGATCTCCACAAAGGTGATAAACATCTTCAGATAGATCATAACGCGGGCTTCCGGAGGCTTTGCACCACGGCAAAGATGATGGTTACGAGGATTAGATAGGCAGGGCTGATGGATAACCAGCCTACGAGGATGGCGATTACTAGCGGAAACCACAGATTCTTCAGGTTCATTCCGGCTTTACGGCTCATTTGATAGAGCGGTACGGCAATCATAGCTACCAGTGCCGGACGCAGACCATGAAAGGCTTTGCGCACCAAAGGCTGCTCCGCATAGCGGGTAAAAAGCGAGGCGATAAGAATAATCGAGACCAAAGAGGGGATCACCGTTCCCAGCACTGCTACGGCCATGCCCTTGCCCTTGGCCAGATGATAGCCCACATAGATGCTGAGATTGATGGCGATGGGCCCGGGACAGCTTTGTGCAGCGGCCAGTCCATCCAGGAATTCTTCTTCACTAAGCCATTTGTTTTTCTCGCATATTTCGCGTTTGATCAGTGGAATCATCGCATAAGCGCCGCCAATGGTGAAAGCGCCGATCTTGAAGAAGGTGAAAAACATCTTTAGCAGCATGGGCTCAGGTGCCTGCATGTTGCTTGATAAGTGCCAGCAATTCCTGTACTAAGGAAGCTTCAGGAACCTTTTTAACGATCTGCCCATGGGCAAAAAGCAAGCCCTCTGCGATGCCTCCGGCGATGCCAAAATCAGCTTCTCTGGCTTCTCCGGGGCCATTAACGGCGCATCCCATCACGGCAATGGTGAGGGGTAGCTCTGCGTATGGCTCCAAAGCACTTTCCACTTCCTCAGCCAGTTTGATGAGGTTGATACGGGTGCGTCCGCAGGTGGGGCAGGAAATTACGTTCAGGCCCTTGCGCAGTCCCAGGGAAACAAGGATGTCTCTGGCTACGGATACTTCCTTGAGGGGATCGGCAGTAAGCGAAACGCGCAGGGTGTCTCCGATGCCTTCGGAAAGCAGAATACCCAGGCCAATCGCGCTTTTGATGCTTCCCCGCTGCATGGTTCCCGCTTCGGTTACTCCCAAATGCAGGGGGTAATCGCAGGCCTTGCTTAGTTTGCGGTAGCTTTCCAGCATCAGATCAATCTGGGATGCCTTCACGGATACTTTTATCTCGTTATAATTCAGGTCTTCCAGGATGCGGATATGCCTTAATGCGGCTTCCACCATAGCCTGGCCACTGCAGCCATACTTTTTTAGCAGATCGGAAGGCAGGGACCCGCTATTGACCCCGATGCGGATGGGGATGAGGCGTTCCTTGGCCGCGGCTACAAGTGAGGCGACGCCTTCGTTGCTGCCGATATTTCCGGGATTGATACGCAGACCGTCGATACCACCCTCAATAGCAGCCAGAGCCAGGCGGTGGTCGAAGTGGATATCGGCTACCAGTGGCGCCTTGCCGATCTTGGTCAGCTCCGGAATGGCCTGGGCATCATCCATGTCCATCACGCTGAAGCGGATGATTTCGCAGCCGGCAGTGTTCAATTCTCTGATCTGTTTGGTTGCAGCTTCGAGATGGGAGGTTTTCACACAGAGCATGGATTGGATGCTTACCGGTGCATCTCCACCGATCAGCAGATTGCCAAGTTTGATTTGGCGTGTAGGCTTACGCGCAGCAATATTCATGTTTTCATCCTCCGCTGATGAGGTGGATCACTTTCAGATCAGCCCCCGCAGGGATGAGGGTGCTATCGTAATCAGTTTTTTTCACTAGAACGCCATTCAGCTTTATCACCAGCATCTTGAACGTGTAGTTCATCAGCTTCAGGGCATCGTTTACCACCAGGCCTTCCTGCCAGGGGAGTTCGGTTTCATTAA
>JAGOGT010000031.1 GCA_017996595.1 Candidatus Cloacimonadota bacterium | reverse complement strand
GTTCCAGGTAATGCTCATCTCGCCGGTATCGTTATCCACGGTGGCATGCAGATTGAGCGGTTGGGGCAGATTCCATCAGGCTGATTGGAGTTCAAAGCGTTTGAATATACTATACGCTTATCTCTATGTATGATAGCGCTTTGGACTTCAAACAGCTTAAGTAACGAGCGTCATGAAGTCCAAGCGGCTATTCAAGTTGCTGATAAGGTCTAGAGTTATTTAAGCCGCTTGAACTCCATTCCTTTAGTTTGCCAATACTACCCACTAAGTTTGAAAGAGAGCCGAATTTATTATGGCCTCATAAACTCCAGTTGTATCATTCGAGTTAAAACAAAGGGCGAGCCGAAGCTCGCCCTGTTCATTATCGTTTATCACTTAACTGCGGGTGTCTCACAGCGTTGCTCTCACAGGACAAAGTCCTCTCACAGCGCAGCTCTCACAGCTTGCTCTCACTATTTCATCAGCAGCATTTTCTTCACGGCACGGAAGTCGCCGCTTTGCAGAGAGTAGAAGTACATTCCTGAGGCCACACCGCGGTTATGGGCATCGCGGCCGTTCCACACGATGTGATGCTGTCCTTCGTTCATTTCACCATTAACGAGATTGGTAACTAACTGTCCTTTCAGGTTATAGATCGCCAGAGTGGTCTTGCCTGCTTTGGCCAGACTGAAGGAGATCGTGGTAGTAGGATTGAAAGGATTGGGGTAGTTATTATTCAGGTTATTAACCAGTCCCGGGGTGGGTTCTTCGGGATTGGAGGTATAGGGGAAGGGAACGATGAGCGTGTCGCTGGGGGTACCTTCCACATTCAGGTAGTTCACCCGCACGTAGTACTGATAAATTCCCAGCAGGGTAAGCGTTTCTTCATACAGCGGTGTGGAAGTATTCAGAACCATTTCATAGGGGCCAGAATCGAACTTACGGTACACATGGTAGCCGGTAACGGGTAGCACGGGATCCTGAGGTTCGTTCCAGGTAATGCTCATCTCGCCGGTATCGTTATCCACGGTGGCATGCAGATTGAGCGGTTGGGGCAGATCAATGAGGGTGAATTCGGTGTAGAAAGTAGGGGTAGTGGGATTGATTGGCACCGCATTCACGGATGATGCCTGGTGATGCGCCATGCTGGCAGTAACGGTATGCGTGCCATTGGGCAGGAAGAGGCGGAAGTTACCTTCGGCATCGGGATTGGTGGCATAGTGCTGATTGGATACCACCCGGGCATTGGCAGGGTTGCTTCCGGAGCTGGAATAAACCACGCCATGGAGATATCCGGTCTTTTTCACTACTCCAGCCAGATCGAAATTATCGATGAACCAGCCGGTATTGGTGGTGGCACCGTCCGATCCAAAACGGTAGCGGAACATCACGGTTTGACCCGCGTAACTTGAGAGATTGAAGCTGGGATTCTGCCAGCCGCCGGAATTGCCTGTCCATCCGGTTTCTCCGCCCAAGCCACTGAGGCTGGTGCCATTGTAGGGGCTATTGGGATGGATGATGTTCCAGCTTTGGCCATTATTGGTGGAGATGGCTACATTAGCGCCATCGTGGCCATTCTCAAAGGCGTAGTAATGGCGGAAGGTGAGGGTGCTGGCGCTTCCCAGGGTGTATATGGGGCTATAGAGATGATATTGCACCAGGGAAGGATACTGTCCACTGAGATTGGTAGCCCATAGCTTCTGGCCACTGGGGGGAGTAACCTGCGCAGGAGTTCCCCAAACCCAGCCAGTTTCCGAATCGAAATCGCCATCATCAAATTCAAAATCCAGATAGTAATCAGGATTATTGTAGGGCACATCAAAGGTTACGGAGGTGGGATTACCATTGCTGCAGGTGGCGGAGAAATTCAGAACCAGATCGGTAACCGAAGCGGGAACATTGGCACAGGACAGCGGATAAATGAGCTGGATGATGTCATTCGGAGCGATCTTATCCAGAACCAGCACGGGATTCAGGATCTGCAGATTGGGATCGGTGCTGGCCAGAGTAGCCTGAATATCACGAGCATCCACTACAGAATTATTCTGCAGGTTGATCACCAGATTGAAGCTTTCGCCGGTATCGATCACGCCGTCGAAATTGGCTTCATGATCGTCCACCATATAGGACTTATAGGCCAGAGTGGAAGCACTTACCTGGAAGCTGAACTGGCGGTCGAAGACGATTTCACCGCTCACCAGATTGATATTGAAGCCAAGCACTTCGCCATCGGGGCAATCCGCATCGATCTGGAAGCTGAAGGGAATCTGATTTACAGCGGTCTGATCAGGAGAGATGGGATAGTAAGTGGAAGTGCCATTGAGGATATTTACATACTCACTGGTGGAGGTAACCGTAGCATTCACGTTTTGAGCCACCAGGTTGCCGCCATTGGAGATTGCCACGCCGAATTCAACGGTTTCGCCAGGTTCGCAAACGCCATTGTGATTGGCATCGTCCACGTAGGTGTCGTCGATGATCAGGTGTGCAGCTTCATGATAGATGGGGATATTGGTGATATAGATCGCTTTGTTATTGGAAAGTGGAGCAGCGGCAGTGGGATAGAGGTTATTGAAGCTATATTCCAGGCCAACCGTTCCGGTGTGATCTTCGATACCGATGGTGCAGAAATTGCCATGTTCATTTCCGGATTGGGCATCTACATTATTAAAAGTATGATACTGGATTTTGATGGGCCCGTCGCCAAGGCTGGTGGGATAGGCAGCCTGATCGTACAGAACGATCTGGAAGCTTTCCACGGCGGTGCCGTTGGTTCCGCCATTGCGGATATTGTACCATTCAATGATGAAGGCGTGCAAACCGCGGTCAAAATAGGTGTAAATCCCTCCACCGGTGATGGTGGCAAGATCATCCCAGAAGGCAGCAATCATGGGAGAGGGTCCCATGGGGCCGGGAAGACGGTAGTTTCGGAATTCGCCATTCATCGAGGGTCCAAAAGTAACGAATCCATTGGATGCGACCGTTACCTGATCATAGATCTGACCGTAGAATTGGAAGGGGAAGGGTAAGCTAACCGTTTCCAGCGGGTCGGCACCGGTTTGATCGCCTTCATCGCTGCTGGTATAAGCGTCGGAAATGGCAAGCTGCGTTCCCAATCCGCCTTCGGCTGGAGCAATGGGAATCCAGGCATAAACTGGAGCTTCGGGATAGGCAGTATCAGTCCAGTCATAAATCACATAGCCGTAGGCATCGGGGCCCAGGGGAGTAGTAGAAGCTACCTGCCCCACACTGAGGGTGAAATCGATAAATTGTTCCCAACCGCCGGCAGTATAGAGCTTCAGCCGCATGGGAATAAGCATTCCGGGAAGAACTTCAGGACGGGCCTGCAAGCCGAAACGATCGGTTCCGCAGGTAACGGATACGCCTGGATCGAGATTGCCAAATTCGGCTGTGTAATCAGGCACGCCTACCAGATCGTTTTGGGTATAAAGGCGTCCCATCACTCCCAAAACCGGCATCGCGCTGTTATTCCTTACCGTTATGCTCAGTTCTGTGGATTCACCGGGATCAAGATGCTGATTATTGGTATCGATCACGAGATAGGATACAAATTCGGGTTTGGGGGCTGTAACCTCGAAGTGCGCAGAAACATTGTATGCCTGCTGGGCAGCATCGGTAAGCACCAGATTGAGACGCAGCATGGATTGATGGGGAATGTTCTGGGAAATCTGCACTACCACAGAGGTGTTATTGGCTGCAGAGGCCCCACCTGCGATCTCGGGATATACAACAGTGGAATCGGTTAACGTAACATAGGGATTATCGCAGGAAATGCTTCCGCTGATACCGCTGACGGCATTGGTGCCGGTATTGGTGAGGCTAAGCAGTACTTCCACGATCTCACCAGCTTCCGCAATGCCATTTCCATTTCCCGATGAGGGGAGAGTGGAGTCATCATCGATCACAATGGCTCCGGGAGCAAGCGTAGGCTGATTGTTTATCGTAATTGTTCCCTGGTAGGGCTTGAATTCATGCTTGCTGATCGTAAGCACGGCATCCCCGGCTGTTAGCGTGGAGGGAAGAAGCAAGATACAATTGCCGGAAGCATCGGTGTAACCACGGGCTACAATGGTAGTTCCCATGCTAAGCGTGATGGCAGCACCTTCCACAGGCAAACCTGCAGTATCAGCCACGGCCACATCAAACATCCCAAGTCCAAGCGGGAACGTAGTAGCCATCTGGGGAGTGAAGAGATTGGGATGACCGGTGAATACTTCCATGGTGGGATCGCCCATCAGGTTACACCAGTGTGTAAACTTCTGCACATTGGTAGGCGAGGAAACGCCAAAAGTCTGGCTCATATAGAGCTTGCCATGCAGCAAAGCTTCGCCCATGGTACGCAGCTGGGATTGGAAAAGGCCTCCGAAGATGCCACCATGCAGCACGTTATTAAAGGTGGTATGCGTGCTGGAAGTGCTCATGCCGATGGCGGTAACAGCACCCTTGGGAGAAGCAGTTGTTCCCAGGCGAATGAAGGCTTCGGTGGTACCCGTTCCGGTGGCGTAATTACCCGTGGAACAAGTGATAATAATGGCATGAGGAAGCTTGAAGCCATTTACCAGCGATTCACTGGGCGACCAATTGCTCATGTTGATGTAGCCACGGTAACTGAAGAACCCTACGCCCTGATTGATGGCGGAATTCATGGCCGAAGGAGCCGGAGAATCGTTGTATAGCTCAGTGTAAGTATAATTCGGATTAACCAGGAGGCTCATCTCTTTGATGTATTTGGCCATGTAGATAGTGGATTGTCCCGAAGGAGCTGTGTCTCCCACCAGGAGCATACGATCCAGCCACTCGGCAGTATCGGGATTGATATTCTTTTCGTACAGGTAGATCTTGTTCAGGACTACGGTTAGCTGCGAGAGATTTTCCACGGAGATACGGCCAATGAAGCATTCTCCCAGAAGGTCGGTGCCATCCAGATGCGTGTAGGGATAGTCTCCCCCACCACTGCTAACCGTGAAGGCGGGAATAGTGTAGCTTCCGCTTACGTCTCCGATTAGAATCACAAAATCAGGACGGGTGGCAGGATCATTGTATTTGGCCTGGATATAGGCTTTGATGGTGGTGGTGCTGGATCCTGCTTCTCCGGAAGCGGTACTGGCCATCATCACATCCGCGCCTTTCTGTCTTTTCCAGAAGGCGTATTCGTTCACGGCATTCAGATAGGCCGGATCGCTATTGTTGCCATAGATGATCAGATAGCGGGGTGGAGTATTGGCCACCACGGCATCACGGTAATCATCATAATTCAAGATAAATGATTCATACATACCGGCAAAGCTGGCAGAGATAGTCCCCGGCTCGGAAGCCAGTTCGTTGATTCCGGCTTGAGCGGTGTAATTCACCCGGAAATCTATGGTCTCATGAATGATCAATTCCCCGGTTTGAGGATTGTAAGAAAAGGGATTGATCTGCACGGTAACGATCCTGAAATCACGCAGAATCATGGGATCGCTATATTCCAGAGCAGCCACGGGATACAGGCTGCCGCTATTATAGTACTCGTTATCGATTACAAAACCCTTGGGCTCATCCAGGTTGTTACCCTGTTGCACCGGATAGGGCAGGAAGCCGCTTCGCACATCCTGCTGGCTGCTTAGCACTTCGATATTAACGGAGCCATGCGCAGGAATGGCAATGCTGGTGGACAGAGTGGGCAATTCAGGCATGCCAGCCTGCATCAGAGAACCCGCCTGGGGGATCACTATCCGCTGGTAGTTGGTTGCACCCTTATGTTCTTCCACAATACTATATTGCGGAAGGTCAAAACGCACATTCATAGACATTGCGTTACGCTGGCTGATCGTGAAAGCAGTATTAAGCGAGTTTGGCGCAGTGTTCGTTGCCGTAGCAAACGCAAAACACAGCATCATGCTCATCAATACCAATAGTATGGTTTTTTTCATTGGACTTCCTTTTGGGTAGAATAGCTTTTGTGATTCTTATAGCAAAAACCGTGCCAAGTTCGTCAAAGATTGTAATATAGCATCATCTCATGGGGATGCGGACGTGCAGCAACCGCCTCATGCTCTTTCAGCTTCATGGCGATGTGGCTTTCGATGAGTTCTTTATTAAATACGTCTCCAGCCAGCAGGAAGGCATGATCTTCCCTCAGGGCCTGCATAGCTTCTGCCAGATCAGCAGGAATGGAGAGCAGCGTGGCTTTCTTTTCTTCGCTCCAGTTAAACACATTGTCATCGAAGGGACCGAAATTGTATTTACCGGGATCGATCTTGTTTTTGATTCCATCCAGTCCGGCCAGCAGGATGGCACTCATGGCCAGATAGGGATTGCAGGTGGCGTCGCCGGTGCGGAATTCAAAACGCTTGCTTTCGGGAGAATTGGCATATTTCGGAATGCGGATGGCAGCGCTGCGATTCGCCAATCCGTAGAATAGCTTCACGGGAGCTTCAAAGCCAGGCAGCAAACGCTTGAAACTGTTTGTAGAAGGATTGGTGAAGGCTACCAGGGCACGGCCGTGTTTCAGGATGCCACCGATAAACCAGATGGCTTCCTTGCTGAGATCAGCATAACCGCCCTTTTTGTAGAACACATTTTTGCCTTTCTTATGCAGCATAATATGGAAGTGCATGCCATTACCGGCGTGATTATAAACAGGCTTGGGCATGAAGGTAGCGGTTAAGCCATTTTCCAGAGCGGTGCGACGAATAATATCCTTCATGATCATCACGTCATCGCAAATCCTGGGAAAGGCCAGCAGCTCAGTTTCGATCTCTTGTTGCGAGGAAAGACCCACTTCATGGTGATGATAGCGAACCTTTATTTCCTGATCTTCGATGAGGTCCACTATCTGCTGACGAATTTCATAAAACTGATCAAAGGGAGTATCCATGTGATATCCCTTTACACCCTGTAAACTAAGTGCATCCAGATCGTCATTATCTTCCGGAATGCTATCCTTGCATTCACTGGAGCTGAAGTTATATCCCGAGCTGAAAGGATCGCTTACAAACTCCGCGGTATCCAGAAGATGGAATTCCAGCTCCGGAATCCACACCGAATTATCGGCAATCCCAGTGGATAGCAGATATTCATGTGCCCGAAGAGCTACGCTGCGCGGGTCTTTTTTCACTCCGATGCGGGTTTCGGCATCGCAAATGCTGCAGATCATTCTCAGCGTGGGAACTTCATAAAACTGATCCAGATGCGCAGTCTCGATATCCGGCATCAATACCATATCGCCGCTTTCCACACTCCGCATTCCGGGAATGGAAGAGCCGTCGAAGGGTACTCCTCTTTCCAGCACGTTGGCAATTCTCCGGGCCGGGAAAGTGATGTGATACCACTTGCCATCCAGTCCGCAATACTTCAGGTCGATCGCCTTTACTTCGTTGTCATCGATCATCTTTTGCAATTGTTTAAGGTCCATGGTTGTTCTCCTGTTTTTTCTTTTTTGATTAAGAATTAAGAATGAAGAATTAAAACTATGCTCCCGCGCAGCTTCATTCTTCATTCTTAATTCTTAATTTCTTTAGCCCATCCCCAATAGCGACATGAGTAGCTTCACCGGGGGCAGCACGATTTTGCCGATCAGATTCAGACCCAGCAGATTGGATACGATGATGATCCCAAAAAGCCAGATCATCCCTTTCTTTTCCTGCAGCGTCCACCGGTAATAGGCATCATCGCTAAGGAACATCCCCAGCACCTTGGAGCCATCCAAAGGCGGAAAGGGAATCAGATTGAAGCAGGCCAGCAGGAAGTTCAGAAACACCACATAGAAACAAATGTATTGCAAATAGGGAAAGCCTGCCAGCAAGTGATAGAGCAGCGCAAAGGCAATACCCACCAGGATATTTGAGGCAGGTCCGGCCAAAGCCGTAAGCCCGGAATCACGCTTAAAATTACGGAAATTCATGGGATTGAAGGGCACCGGCTTGGCATAACCATAAATAAACCCCGCCGTAAAATACAGGAACAAGGGCAAAATAACGGTGCCAAACCAGTCGATATGCTGCATGGGATTCAGGGTAAGCCGTCCCGCCCGCTTGGCAGAATCATCCCCCAGCAAATACGCAGCCATACTGTGGCTGAATTCATGCAAGATAATGCTATAGAACACCAGGGCAATTATTGCCCCGTTCATCAGCAGCTTGATCAAGGCCGGATCGTTCATTTCTTCCTTACGCGCACAAATTTTCTTTTTCCGGCACGGAGAATAGCGCCATCGGTGATATTCACTTCCGCATCAAAAGCGGTGATTTTGGTTCCATCCAGGCTAACTCCACCACCCTGAATCAAGCGTTTGGCCTCACCGCTGCCAGTGCATAAACCCGCATCCAGCATCAGCTTCACCAGTTTGCAATGATCATCGCCAGCATAGTATTCGGGAATGTCTTCCGGAATCTCACGCTGGGAAAAGAGCTTTTCAAAGGCATCCTGAGCATCTTGTGCAGCCTGCGCACCGTGATACAGGCTAACCACTTCCCTGGCCAGGCGTTTTTTGATGATCATGGGATTAACCCCGCCGGCCAGTTCTTGTTTAATGGCATCCAAGGCATCCTGATCAGTAGTAGTGGCATAATAAAAGTAATTCATGATCAGGCTATCCGGAATGCTCATCACTTTGCCGAATTTCTCACTAGGCGGATCGAACACGGCGATATAGTTATTCAGTGATTTGCCCATCTTATTCACGCCATCGGTGCCAATGAGAATGGGCGACAGCACTGCAATCTGTTGCGGCTGGCCAAAGTAGCGCTGCATATCGCGTCCGCAGAGGATATTGAATTTCTGCTCGGTGGCCCCAAGCTCCACATCGCTATTTATCGCCACGGAATCATAGCCCTGCAGAATGGGATACATTATTTCATGCATGCCCAGGGACAAACCCTGCTCGTAGCGATTGCGGAAGGTATCATGCGCCATGAATTGCGCCAGGGTGAATTTTCCCAGGAGCTTCAGTACGTCGCTCATTCCCATCTTTCCAAACCATTCACTTTGATAGCGAACTTCCGTCTGTTCCGGCTTCAGTACGCTATAGAGCTGTTCCATAAATTTTTCGCTATTGTGCTTGATCTGTTCAAAACTCAGCGGCGGACGCGATTCATCCCGACCCGTGGGATCACCG
>JAGOGT010000030.1 GCA_017996595.1 Candidatus Cloacimonadota bacterium | reverse complement strand
CCCTGATGCTGGCTTGTATAGCGATGAGCCTTGCGTCCCTTTCCAATCCGGATTTCGTGATCGGAGCTTATAGCCAGTTTCAATTGATGCACGCCCCCAAGCCGGAACTGGTGTTTGATTCTCTGGGAGTTTATCTGGAAAAAGCAGGCTATAATACCGTGCTATATTCCATGTACGACGGCGATGTGGAACAGGGCAAGCTTGCAAAGGCTCTCGCTGCGCTTGCCGGGCATAAGCTTAATTCCGTGATCGACGACTGGATTTGGAAAGAGAATGGGCCAGTAGGCGTAACTACCATGGCCTATGGAAATTACCTGAAAATGGAAGCAGAATACCGCCTTAACTACCAGGGAGACAAATTCATCCCCGATCGCTTACCCGGTGAGGATTTCAGCGGTAATGTGCATAACTATGTGTTCAGGCACGACACCGGAATGCGCAACGACAGCCCTGCCAAGGCCTATTCCCACGGTTTTGCCTGGATTTGCGATGCCAAGGCAGGCCACCCAAGCGGGATGATGCTTTCCGAACCCCGTTTTCGCTGGAAGCCCAATGACCGCGCCGATTCACGCACTATCGGCTATGATTTCAAGTTTCTTCCCTCTGCCACTGGCAATAAGCTCTATTTACGGGTAGCCATGTCCTTCCGTGATGCCGCTCCGGGAGCCAAAGTAGCCTCCATCAAACTAAAAGTGATGGATATCGACAAGCTGAATGACAGGCTGTGGGAATATGGCCGCTACCCAGAAGACAGTTATATTGAGCTCCCCCTCATCCCCGTGAAACCCATGCTATATGACACCACCATCTATAATAACGCTTACCCGGATGTGGCAAAAGACCCCCTCACGGGATTTCACATCTTCGAGTATTATGCCGAATTCCCCCGCCAAGGTTCGCAGTTTTACAAAAGCACCATGAAGGGAGAATACTTCTACCACCTTAATCCGCAGGTTTATTGGCACGGCGAGGGGCAACTGAGCCTGGATTACCTTGAATTTGAAGACGAGCTTCACAAAGCTTTGGGAGATCCCGGCCACGCCATGCAAAAGCGCCTTAGAGACAGGCTCGAACAGATCTCCAAAGTTCCGGGCAGTGAGCATATCAGCTATTTCTACAGTAAGGATGAACCTTTTCAAGGCCAGTTTTCGGCCTACACCAAAATGGAAAGCATTCTCGGTTCCCTGGGAAAAAGGCTGATTGCCGCCACGCACATGGACAATCCCAATTTCACAAAACCCGATGGCTTGCCAAATTACTCCCATTATGCGCATTTTTGGGAAGCTGCAAATCCCGGAACGATCATGCTGGATGCCTATCCTCTATCTGAATGGGGCAGCGGCAAGGCCAGTTTGATCAAGTGGGATGGCAACCTCAAATCAGAGCAATTCGTGCAAAACAGAATCGACAGAATACTCATGAAGCATTATCACTATCTGGCCGCCACTCGCCGTGATGATCCCCGCCATAGCGACACGCAGCTGTTTTTTATTCCCCAAACCTTCGGCGAAAAGTATGATGGCAGTGAGTGGAGATTTTTCATGCCTCCCCGCTCCATGCTGCGTTGCCTGCAGTTTTTGCCTCTTTGCTACGCCGCAGATGGCATCATCGATTTTGCCATAGCCTCCAATCCCGATAAAACTTTCCCTGCCGCCGGCCGTCAATATCGCCGTGTAACTCCATTAAATCACGGCCAGGCATACGCTAACATCAAGCTCAACACCGGCATTAATGCCTATCAGCATCTTAGCGAAGCCAATGCCAAGATCAAAGTTTATGGCCCCCTCCTCAGAGAGCTAAGCTGGCTGGAAGCGGATTCCCTGATGGTAAATGGCAGCCATAGCTCCATCGACATCAAGCGCTTGGGCCTGAAATCCCTGGATGTACGTGCCCAAGGCAAAGGTTCTTATGAAGGCTATGTGCAATGCGGTTATTACATGGATAAGAATAATTTACCCTCATATATGCTGGTAAATCGCCGCTCTGTATATAAAAAAGATGGCAGCCCCGACGTTGTTCCCCTTGAAGTTGATAACTACTTCGTGGATGCTACTCCCCAAACCGTTCGCTTCCGCTTTGCCGATAAGCAGTTCCGGGGCCTGATTGATCCCTTCACCGGCAAGACCTACTATTCTGCCAAAGGCAGCATCGACGTTAGTCTGGACGCTGGAGACGGAATCTTACTGCAGACCGTTTCGGCCATCCCTCCCAAGCTAAAAGGCGAAAGAAGCTTCCATGACCAACAGATTATAGGGAACAAGCTAACCCTTTACAAGAAAGCAAGATTGACTTCCCGGCCTGAATCCAAATTGCATTTTGCCGATAACTCCACCGTAATGCTGAAAAAGGGCGCGGAACTGAATCTGCAGGGCAACACCACCTTCGGCAAAGGGGTGAAGATCATCGTGAAGAAAGGCGCGAAGTTTACTTATGACAAAGGCAACACCCTCCTCGCTCCGGATACCAGAATCGAATACCAAAAGTCCAATTGGTTCATGCGCCTCTTTGGTAAGTAAATACCCAGGTGGAGTCGATATGGCTTTCCCTATTTTATGCTTATTTCATTGCCTTGCAGCCATATGGACTACACAGATGTCAAGGCTGGATCCGCCGTAATCCACGCCGCCCTATGACCGGGAACAGCTGTACAATTTACCTGGGCGGCATCGGCCCCAGCCATGGCATTCACTAATTTTATTGACAGAATCCCCGCTGTCATATTGTTATGAATCGTTTTGTAACTGTAATTTTTGATTCACTGAAATTTATAGGAGTAACCTGAGAATGAAGAAAGTGCGCATTGGTATTATCGGCTGCGGCCGGATATCCAAAAATCATCTCGATGCCGTTTCCCAAATCCCCGATGCGGAATTTGTGGCTGCTTCGGACATCGTACCCGAAAAACTACAGCAAGTTGGTGAACAGTATGGCATTACCAAGCTCTATGCCAATTACATGGAGATGCTTGATAACGAAAAGCTGGATCTGGTTTCCATCTGCAGCCCCAGCGGCATGCATCCGCAAATGGGCATCGACGTGGCCAATCACAAGATCAACGTGCTCACCGAAAAGCCCATGGCCACCAATATTGAAGCCGCCGACAAGCTTATCCAGGCTTGCGATCAGAATGGCGTCAGGCTCTTTGTGGTAAAGCAAAATCGCCTCAATTCCACCATGCAGCTCCTTAAGCGGGCTGTAGATAAGAACCGCTTTGGCCGCATCTATGTAGCCCAATCCAATGTTTTCTGGCAACGCCCCCAAGCCTATTACGACGCCGAAAAGTGGCGCGGAACCTGGGAATTCGATGGCGGTGCCTTCATGAATCAGGCCAGCCACTACGTGGATGCCATGTACTGGCTACTCGGCAATGTGGATAGCGTAATGTCTTCCACCGCCACCATGGCCCGCCGCATCGAAGCTGAAGATACCGGCTGCGCCATCCTCAATTTCCGCAGCGGCATCATCGCCACCCTGAATGTAACTATGCTCACCTATCCCAAAAACTTCGAAGGTTCCATCACCATCATTGGTGAAAAGGGCACCGTAAAAGTCGGAGGCATGGCCGTGAACAAGATCGAAAAATGGGAATTTGAAGATTATGACGATGACGACCGCATCGCCCTGGATACCAATTATGTACCCCCAAATGTGTATGGCTTCGGCCACAATCCCTATTACCGCAACGTAGTGGATGTGCTTCTGGAAAAGGGTGTTCCCGCCACCGATGGACGCGACGGACGCAAATCCGTGGAGATTATTCAGGCCATCTATCTATCTGCCAAAACAGGGAAACGAATCTCGCTGCCTTTATAAACACTGACTTTTGATAATCGCCGGTTTGTACTTCCATGCATTCCGGCTTTTTTTTTACTTCTATTGCATGTTGGGGGGCAAGATCCGAATTGATCTGTGAGCAACAGGCGCATTGCTACTTACAATAGCTTCGTAAATCATGCTATATATACATTTATCTTGCGATGCCCATGTGATCCCCGGGCAAATGCATGGTCAGCACCTGGTCAGCGCATGGTAACAGCTATTTATACCATAAGCTAAATGCTATGGCATGAGAAGCTCGGGATTCACCTTTTAGCTTGTTCACTTCACCACAGTTTTCCCGGTTCCTTTTTCCCTGTTTTCTAAGAAAGATATTGACTAAAATGACAAGCCCAAAAAACATGCAAGAAAGAGAAAATTCATATTTGAGGTGATCATGAGATTAGCAATAGAAAAGAAAGACCTGCTGGTGCACATCCAGCATCTGGCCTCCGTGGTGGCATCCAAAAACACGTCCCCAATCTTAACGAACTATCTGATCAACGTGAATCAGGACACGAATATGGTGAGAATCACCGCCACTGATCTGGAAATTACCGTGGTAGTGGAATTCCCTGCCGCCGTATCCGAAGGGGGAACGATCGCCGTTTCCGCCAGGCATTTCAATGAAATCATCAATATGATGCCGGATGCGCTGATCAATCTGTGGCGTCACGAAGAGCTGCTGATGATCCAATCGGGCAAGGTGGATTTCAATCTGCTGATCGCCGATCACACCCTCTTTCCGGTAATTCCCGATACCAAGCTGCCCAATCCCATCGAGATGGACGCCACGCTCTTTAACCGCATGGTAAGCAAAACTCATTTTGCCGTGTCTGTAGATGTGAATCGTGCCGTGTTAACCGGAGTTTGCTGGAAGATTTATCCCACTTACCATCTCATGGCCGCCACCGACGGACGCAAAGTGGCCGAGATCAAGATTTTGGATACGGCTCTGAAAGCCGCTCCCCAAGCTGACGGCGCTACCGAAGAAAGCATCTTTGCCGAACAGGATAGCGATTTCATCGAGAAAGTGATCCCCGTGAAAACCCTGCTTTTCCTGCAGAAAATATACGATGAAAACGTCAAAGAAATCCGCATTGGTATCGAGAGAAACCGCATTCTCTTCTCCTATGGCGAATATTTTATCTTCTCCCAGGTGATCGAGCATAAATATCCTGACTATCAGAAGGCCTTTGTAAGCGATCTTCCCAATCTCTTCGTGATCGACAAAGAAGCTCTGCGCACGGCTATTCGTCGCGTAGCCCTCGTAGCTCCGGATGATAATCTGCGCATCAGATTTGAGCTGGATAATAACCACTTTGAAGTGAATACCACCAATCGCGACACCGGCGACGGCAAGCAAAGCATGGATGATTATAATTATGAAGGCGCGCCCACAGGGGTTTCTTTCAACTATAAATTCATGCTCTCCATTCTGGACGCGATCGATTCCGAAAAGGCGATCATCAAGCTTGGCTCCTCACGCGACGCCATGATGATCTATAATCAGAATGCCACGCCCGGACAGGAAATCACTTTCCTGCTAATGCCTTTGCGGTCATAAAGATTGGTTCTTAGCCGAATCAGCCTGGAAAACTTTCGCTGTTACCAAACCAGAGAATTTGAGTTTAGCCCCGCCGGGAGCCTGATTATTGGCCCCAATGGCAGTGGCAAAACCAATTTGCTGGAGGCTATTGCCTACACTGGAATCGGCAAATCCATCCGCTTTCACCATGATGAGGAATTGCTCCACTTTTCCCAGAATTTCTTTCGCATCGGCGCAGCGTATCAAAACGATCAGAACTTGGAACTGAAAGTAGCCCTCAGCTTCGGAAGCGGCAAGAAACTGCTGAAACTGGATGAACTACCCATCCGCCAACTCAGCAGGCTGTATGACCTGATAAAAGTGATTTATTGCGCTCCGGAAGATTTACTGCTGGTGAATGGTTCGCCTCGCTTCCGCAGGCAGTATTTTGATCTGGCCACCGCGCAGCTACATCCTCCCTACATCACGGTACTGCGTGAATTTCTGCACCTCGTGGAGCAACGCAACGCCATGCTGAAACGTCCCTTCCAAAAGGCGGAAAAAAGCACCTGGGACGCTCGCTTTGCGGAGGCCTGGCATGAAGTGCTATGCTACCGTAAACGCTATCTGAAGCTGGTAAATAGCTCCTTCCAAGAGGATTTTGGCACTCTCTTTCCCCTGGCCGATAAAATCAGGCTGGATTACAATCCCGCGCATAAGCTCTCCCCTGAGGCCAGTAGCGAAGAACTGCTGAAAAGCCTGGCAGAACTGGAAAGCCGGGAAACGCAGTGGCAACGCAGCCTGGCCGGCGCGCATCTGGATGATTATGAATTCAAGCTGGATAAGCGGCCCATGAAAACCTACGCCTCGCAGGGTCAGAAACGCGTGGCGGTGATTATCCTTAAGCTCGTGCAAGCCAAGCTGATCGAGAATATAACCGGCATCAAACCGGTGCTCTTGTTCGACGATATTCTGGCAGAACTTGACGCCACCCACAGCAAGAACATCAAAACCTGTATCGATAGCCGCTATCAGGTGTTTATCGCCAGTCCCCGTGATGAAATCAAGCAAATCTGGGGATCTTTCCCGGAGCTAAGATTAAACGGAGTGGCCAATGAAGTTTAATCGCAATCTGCTCGGCTGGATGTTCTACGACTTTGCCAATTCTGCATTTACCACCATTATTGTTACTGTAGTTTATAGCGCCTATTTCATGCGCAGCGTAGTGGGCGGACCTGCGGGTTACGGAGAAATGCTTTGGGGCCGTGCCGTGGGCATTTCGATGACCCTGGTAGCGCTTACAGCTCCCATTCTGGGCGCGGTGGCGGATTATTCCCGCTCCAAAAAGAAGCTCCTCTTTATCAATTGCTATCTCACCGTGATTTTTACGGCACTGCTCTATTTTGTGCAGCCGGGGCAGATATTTTTGGGGATGCTGCTCTTTATCATCGCCAATTTCGGCTTCAATAGCGCTAATGTGTTTTACGACGCCTTTTTACCGGAGATCTGCAGTCCCCAGGATATCGGCAAAGTTTCGGGCTATGGCTGGGCCATGGGCTACATTGGCGGCCTGGTATCGCTATTGGTTTCGCTGATGATAGTGAAATACAATGTGCGTCTGGTGTTTCCCGTGATTGCTTTACATTTCTTTGCATTTTCGCTGTTTACCTTCTTCTGGCTGAAGGAATTCAAACGCCCTTCCCGGCGCAGTAACTACTTCCGCGTGGCCTGGCACCGCATTTCCGGCTCTTTCAAAAACATCTCCCGCAAGCCCCAGTTGCTTAAGTATTTGATAAGCTATTTCATTTATAATGATGGCATTACCACGGTGATTGTTTTTGCCTCGGTGTATGGGATGGAACGCTTTGGGATGACGACTCCCAATATGATCGTCTATTTCATTCTGGCGCAATTTACTTCCATCCTTGGCTCCGCTTTTTTTGGCTGGCTAACCGATAAATACAATGTGAAGTTGTCGCTTAATTTCGCGCTTATCATCTGGATCGGCGTGGTGGTATGGGCCTTCCTCTGCCAAAGCGCCACTGAGTATTACTTTGTGGGGCTTCTTGCCGGACTGGCTATCGGCAGTTCCCAAGCCAATAGCCGCACCATGCTGTCTCTATTGACGCCCGTTTCCCGTCAGGCAGAATTCTTCGGATTTTATACCTTGACAGGACGGCTTTCTTCCATTATCGGTCCCATATTATACGGTTGGATAGCGCACCGCACCGGTGATATCCGCTATTCAGTAATCTCATTAATGCTCTTTTTCATTGTGGGATGGATTCTTCTGCAAAGCGTAAGGCTGCGCGAAGGGATCATTCAGGCAGGTAAAACGCCTGCAGACTACATAAAATAACTACTACCCGAGGTGGATAGCTATGATAACCAAGAAAACTATGCTTATGCTACTGGCAATAATGCTGGTGCTAATCCTCACATCCTGCGGTAAAAGCAAGGATGTGCTGTACATCTTCAATTGGAGTGATTACATCGATCCCGAGTTGATCGAGGAATTCGAAGCACAGAATAAGTGCAAAGTAAAATATAGCACTTACGATTCCAATGAGAATATGCTCACCAAGATCAAAAGCAGCAGAGAATCCTTTGATCTGGTTTTTCCCAGCGGTGATCATGTCACCATCATGAAAAATGCCGAGCTGCTGGAACCGATCGATAAAAGTAAACTGACAAATTATAAAAATCTGGATAATGCCTTGCTCTACAAAGCTGAAAGCTTTGATGAGGGTAACCAGTATTCCATCCCCTATTTCTGGGGCCTAACCGGGATGATCTACAACAAAAAGTACGTTCCCGCTGAGGTGGTGCAATCAAAGAGCTGGGGAATAATCGGCAACGAATTCTTTAAGGATAAGAACAAGATTACCATGCTGGATGATGGCCGCGAAGTGATCGGAGCAGCCCTGGTGCATAATGGCTTTGACCTTAATGACACCTCGGAAGCTGCCCTCAAAGCCGCCAAAGCCACCCTGGAAACCTGGGATCCCCATATCACTCAGTTCGATTCCGACTCGTACAAAAATGAGGTTCCGGACGGTACCACCTGGCTGGCACAGGCTTACAATGGCGATGCCCTGCAACAAATGGCCACGAATTCCGACCTGGATTTCTTCCTGCCCGTGGAAGGCAGCAGCCTCTGGATGGATAATATCGCTATCCTTAAGTCTTCAAAGAATAAGGAATTGGCGTATAAATTCGTCGATTTCCTGCTGGATAAGAACAACGCCAGGCGCAATTCCGAATACACCCAATATCCCACTCCCAATAAGGCTGCCAATGATCTATTGGATAATGCGGTGAAGAACAATCCCCTCATCTACCCGGATGAGACCTATCTGGAAAAATGCTACATGATAAAAGCTCTGGATGAAGATGTGAAAAAGATCGACGTCCTCTATGAAGCCATAAAACTGAACTAAAAGGAAGTTTGTAATGCTGGACAATTTAGGGAGCCTTCGCCGCAGTAATTATTGCGGTGATCTGAACCTGTCTTTCGAAAATAAAAGCGCCACACTGATGGGTTGGGTGCATAAACGCCGCGATTTAGGCGGCCTCATCTTCATCGATTTGCGCGATGTAACCGGCCTCATGCAGGTGGTGATCCACCCTGAACAGACTGAGATCTTCAGCAAAGCCGAAAAAGTACGCAATGAATATGTAATCGCCATAAAGGGTATAGTTAAGCCCCGTGCCCCGGAAAACATCAATAAAGGCATGCCCACAGGCGAAATTGAGCTGGTGGCGGAAGAGCTGTATATTCTTAATGACACCCTCCCTCTGCCCATCCAGATCAACGAAGCAGCCC
>JAGOGT010000029.1 GCA_017996595.1 Candidatus Cloacimonadota bacterium | reverse complement strand
ATGCTGGACAGTGAATTCAGAGATGGCAAGCTGGAGTTTGTAGCTCCTGAATCAGCCACAATCTACATTAATGGGAAAGCTATAGAAGGCAACTATGCCTTTGATTATGACAGCGATCCCTTCATGGCCTATCCCATCACTGTGCCCCTGAATAAGGAATCCGTACAACAAGGAAAGAACACCATCCGTTTTGTGGTGAATAATAATTCGGCCTACCGGGGCTTTATAGCTGCAGTAACCATCATTAAAGCCGGTAAGGAGGAACTGAGATGAAGAAGAATATCCTGATATTGATCCTCATGGCATTAGCTTTGGGAATCCTGAGCGCACAACCCGCTCCGGAAGTTCCCGCAGAGACTACTGCCACCCCTGTAGCAACGCCTCCCCGAGGTGTCCGTCAATATACGGAAACACAGGAATTGATCATTGAGCTCAAGTCCCAAATCCCAGACACCGATGTGTTCCAGGATAAATCGGATACCTATAACAAAGCCGGCCTATATGGCTTTACTTTCGACCAGGAATCATTAGAGAAAAATAGCGAAATCCTATTAAATAAATGGCTGAAGGAGTCAAAATGAAAGCTAAACATATCGTCCTCGTTATCATCGCCCTGTTTATTAGCCTTGGATCATTACTTGCCCAACCGGCAGCGGAAGCTGCTGCACCGGCTGCGGCTGTTGAAAGTGTAAATCTGTGGACTGTGTTCATTACCTCCGGTTCATGGGCCTACGCCATTCTCTTAGTATTTGTAATCGGTATCATCTATGCAATCGCGCGCTGGAATCAGCTGTATCGCAAGGAAAAGATTGATGCTCCCAAATTTTACCTGAAGCTGAAGAACTATATCAAAAACGATCAGTTGGAAGAAGCTGAGAAGGTATCTGAGAGCTTTAAGGAAACCACCCTGGGATTCATTTTCTGGAGTGCCCTGCGGATATTCAAGGAACAGCGCAAGAGCGGCATCAAGGGTGCGGAGCTAAAAACTGCCGTGCAGAACTCTCTGGAAGAAGCTGTGCTGCAAAAAGTGCACTATCTGGATGGTGGTTTATTCTGGTTTGATACTCTGGCTCAGGTTTCCACCTATTTTGGTCTGCTTGGAACCATCTGGGGTCTGCTGCAAGCCTTTGCAGGTTTAGCTGGACTTACCGGTGCAGCTCAAAGTCAGGCACTAACCAACGGTATCAAAGTTGCTATCGGAACCACGGCCCTAGGTTTGCTGGCTGCTATTCCTCTTACCCTCATCAAGGGCTGGCTGCTTACCCGTGCAACCAATTTGATCAGTGACATTGATGAATTTAGCGTAAAACTGATAAACTCAATTAATACGGCAATTAAGGACTAAGCCATGGCAGTCTATAAGCCTTCCGATGTGCGTCAACAAAAAGGCCAAACGATACCTCAGGAACCAAACCTGGTACCGATCATGAACCTGTTTCTTGCCATCATCCCCTTTATGATGATGATGGTGGTGATATCAGCAGTGGCCTTGGTTGAGCTCAACTTCTCGCAAGGGGGAGGCGGTGATGGTGCTGGTGGCGGAGGTGGCGGAGCTAGCGCGACCGAAAAAGTAGAGATCCAGATTTGGGGAAAGCAGATGCAAGCCAAAGAAGGTATGCTCGGATTTCAAATTCGGGAACCGGGGTTTGATAACAGAAACATCCCCACAGTCAGAGACCTCTACGATTTTGCAGGTCTGGATAGCGCCATCAAACAAATCCGGTCCCGCAAGACCGATTTAAAAGACATCACCGTCCTCGTGTATCCAGATGTTCTCTATGGAGATCTGATGCGTACTATCGACCTGTGCAAAACCAATGGATTTACCTTGGTTCACTACACACGTCCCACAGTTGGGTACTATTAAGGAGTGCTATTATGAACGTACTGAATAGAGCAAGTGGATCCAAAAAGAAAGCCCGGGCTGTGCGGAGAAAATTTGAGGATTTCAAGGGATTGTCGATCACTTCCCTACTGGATGTATTGACCATCATCCTGGTGTTCCTGATTAAAAATGTATCTACAGAAGCTACGATCATTGCCGAAGAAAAGGGGATGACCTATCCCAGCACAATCACCAATGATGAATTGATGAAAAAAGCCGGGACAGTACCAGTAAAACTCTTTCTTGATAAGGTGGTGCTGGGCAATGAAAGCCTGGAATTTGGTACTCCTCAGGAATTATACAGCGATCCTCAGAAACGTGAGAACATCTATAACTACCTGACGCTTGAAGCCAATACTATTATTGAAGCCGGAAATGAACCCTGCCTGGTGGTACAAGCTGACGAATACTTACCTTGTGATTATGTATCAGAGATTGTGAAAGTTGGTACCTCCGCAGGATTCACCAACATCTATTTTGCCACTCTGGAAGATGCCGAATGGTTAAGCGCCTACGCTGCAAATTCGGCCAGGTAAGAAGGAGGGATAATGGCAAAATTACTTAATCTGAAGCTAAACTACAAGGGTAAGCCTCTGGACTTTGCCAAGCAAGGCAAAGAGATCACCAAGAAGTTCTTTATTGGCTCCAATAAATACCTTCAATGGCAGATCCTTGATCCCACTTTCCCCGATAAGCATCTCTTTATAACCGAGAGAGGTAATCAATATTTCATGCAGCTAACCCCCGGCGCTTCTGTAAGCTGCGCCGTGAATGGCAAAGCTGTGGAAAGCAGTTACCTCACTCAGAATAACATCATCCGGGGAACCGAACTGAAGCTCAATCCTGATATGACCGGAACCGTTTCACTGTCCCCTGATTATCAGGTGAGCTACGAATTCAAGGAACCTTGGGAAAGAGTGCTTACTCCGGAAGAAAAACAAATCGTTGCCCAATATGCCAGAAGCACCGAAGCCACGCCCATGCAGCGCTTCAACCGCAATCTGGTGATGCTGTTCATCTTCCTGACCGCAATCTTCATCCTGCTCTTTGATCTGGTGATTAAGCCCAATTACCAGCTTAGCACTGATGCCAGTCTGCAGCAAAAGCTGGCAACCTTGCAAAAAGCGGAATTGATCAAGGCTCAGATCGCCAAGGAAAGTGCGGGTAGCACCTTCGAACAGCAAACTACAATGGGTGAAACTGAAGGCGAAGCCGAAGTTGCAGCTCCCACCGGTGCACAGCAAGGTGTCCCAGGCGGAACTGGTACCACCAAAAGTGCCGGATCAATGTTTGGTCTTGGTACTTTCGATCCCAATGCCACCGGAACCGGCTCTCAGATAAGAGTGGTTACCACAGCCGAAGGCTTTGTAGCTGCACGTCCCGGAAGGGGTGGAGGCGGTGGTGGCGGATCAGGTCCCGGCGGTGGAGGAGGAGCAGGTGCAGGATTCGGAGGAACTTCCTTTGATCCCAATGCTCCACGCACTTTCGGAAGTGATATCGGCCAAACCGTTACCAATGCTCCCAGAGTAGGCGGATCCAGCATTCGTCCTTCCGAAGGAACCTTTGTAAACGTAGCCGGCGACCAAAGCAGGCTCGCTCCCAGCGGTGTGGTTTTTGGCCAGACCGCCAGGATGACCACAGCCCTGCAATCCTTCCGCAGCAAAAAGATCCAGGAAGTGCGGGAAGGTGCCATCAGCGAAGCTTTACCATCTCAAACCAGAACCAATTATGAAAACATCTCTGCAACCGTCAGCGCTCGCAAGAGCCAGCTGCAGCAAGCTTATTCCAAGTGGAATGCCACTATTCCCTTCACCGGCAGCACCACCATCAGTTTGCTGATCAAAGCTAATGGAGCTGTGGAGAGCGCCGTGGTAGTTCCAAATGGAAGTATGCCCAATGGTTTCCTGTCTGAGATCAAAAGCCTTTGCGAAAGCTGGAGATTCAATAACGTAAACGAAGATAGCTATTACACCTTTAAGGCTTCATTCCGCAAGGGTTAATAGGATATCTCAAACTAATACTGCAAGCCCTGCTTAGGCGGGGCTTTTATTATTCCCCCTACAAAGTGATTGACACCAGAGCCGCATCTTTCAAACCTGCCTTATGCATTATTACACGGTTCATCTTCCCCTGGGACTAGATAAAGAATTGGTTTACAGCAGTTCCACAGAGCTGCAGGAAGGCCTGCGCGTAATCGTATCGGTAGGCGCAAAGCAGCATCTGGGAATCTGCGGAGCCAAGGCTTCTCCCAAGCTGAAATCCGGAATCCGCTATAAGCAGATCGAAGAAGTGCTGGATAGTGATCCGCTGCTAAGCGCTGAATTGCTCAGCCTGGGAAACTGGATGGCTGCATACTACCGCTGTCCTGTGGGTAAAGCGCTTTTTGCGATGCTCCCCTCCCGGCTCCAGCCTGAGCCTGAAGCTTATATAAAATGGATTGGGGATAATGTCCCCCCCGAATATGCCCCTCTGCATGATGCTTTGCTGGATCAAAAAGAACTGAGCCTGAAAGATCTGCGCCCTCTTCTTCCGGGATATTCACTTTTTCGCCGCACTGAGGAAGCCGAAGCCCTTGGCCTGGTAAGCATCAAACGCAAGCTGAAGCACAAAGACAAGCCTAAAATTGCAAATTACATCATCCGCCAAAGCACCGATGTTTCTGCTGACAGCCTGCCTCTGAAGCAGCGTGAGGCCTGGGAACGGATTTGCCAGGAAACAGCCGAAGTGCCAATGGCAGCACTAAGCGCCACCATATCCTACAGCGCCCTCAAAGCCCTGGTAAAGAAAGGCCTCATCAGCATCCAGCCCCGCATCGTAAGCCCGCTGATCCTGGAAGGCGATGAAGCGGTAAGCCCCAAGCAGATCACCCTGAATAGTGACCAGAATAAGGCAATTGCCGAGATCGAAGCAGGCTTTGGCAGCTTTGGCGTGCATCTGCTCTATGGCATCACCGGCAGTGGCAAAACGGAAATCTACATTGCCCTGATGCGTAAGTACCTGGAAAGCGCTAGAAGCATCATTTTTCTCATTCCCGAGATCGCCTTAACCCCTCAGATGGTGGAGCGATTTCGCGGCTGTTTTGGCGATACTCTGGCCATCCAGCACAGTCAGCTATCCGAAGTAGAGCGCTTGCAGCAGTGGAAAAGCCTCCGCAAAGGTGAAAAGCGGATCGTGGTGGGTGCCCGCAGTGCCATTTTTGCCCCCATCCCCAATCTTGGCCTCATCATCGTGGATGAAGAGCATGAAGGCACTTATAAGCAGGATAATATTCCCCGCTATAATGGCCGCGACATGGCGATTCTGAGAGCCAGACTCCAGAATGCACAGGTAATCCTTGGCTCTGCCACTCCCGCACTGGAATCGTGGCACAATGCCCAAACCGGAAAATATCAGCTGCACAAGCTACAATCCCGCCCTCTGGATTATCAATTGCCCACCGTGCAGATAGTGGATATGCGCGAGCAGAGCGAACCCGATCTCATCTCCCCCACTCTCATAGCCGCCATCGATGCAAGGCTGCAGAAGCATGAACAGGTTATCCTCTTTCAGAACCGGCGCGGCTTCTCCTCATATCTGCAATGCCTGAAATGCGGTAACCTGATAAAATGCAAGAATTGCGATATCAGCATGACCTATCACCGCGACCGTGAAGAAATGCACTGTCACTATTGCGGCAGTTTTTTTCCCAGCCCCCGCAAGTGTCCCGATTGCGGCAGCTACAGCTTTTCCTATGGCGCTCCGGGTACCCAGAAAGTGGAACAGATCCTCAAGATACTTTTCCCCACCGCCAAGATTCTGCGCATGGATTCCGATTCGGCACGCAGTAAAGATACCTACAGCTCCATGTATAAGCGCATGAAAAGCCGCGAAGTGGATATCCTCCTGGGCACGCAGATGATCTCCAAGGGTCTGGACTTCCCCTTCGTAACCCTCGTGGGAATCGTGATGGCCGATATCAGCCTCAATGTTCCGGATTTCCGGGCTGCCGAGCGAACGTTCCAGCTAATCACCCAAGTGGCAGGACGCTCCGGAAGAAACACTCTGGCGGGAGAGGTGATTATCCAGACCTATAATCCCGAACATTATGCCATTCAAGCCGCCAGCCATCAGGATTTTGAAAGCTTTGCCACTTTGGAGATGCAGCTGCGGGAGCAACTATGCTATCCCCCCTATTATCGCTTGGGAAGAATTCTTTGGCAGAGTATCGACAATCGCCTTATTACCGGGGAAATGAAACGCATCGCGGAGCTGAAACCGGAGCTCGAAAAGCTATATAAAAATCCTGACTTACTGCTGATCGGGCCCACGGAAGCGCCTTTGGCAAAGGTAGGCAATCTGCACCGCCATCATCTCATTTATAAAGCTGCCAGCCCCACCATCTTGCGCGAAACGCTGAATCTCTTTTCCCAGCTCTACAAAGCTCCCTCCGGTATGCAGCAGCATATCGATATTGATCCCTTGTATCTGATGTAAAGGTGTCAGGTTACAGGTGTCAGGTTTCAGGATGTGGAAGGGCGTAAATCTATAGCCTGAGGTGAAGCTACATCCAAGCTCCGGAGGAGCGATATTCTATAGCCTGAGGTGAAGCGCAGCGTAACCTCAGGACAGACCAATTGAGGCAATGGAGTTCAAACTGCCTAAACTAACTAGTTCTAATTTAATATTTTATGGGCGGGTTGGACTTCATGGCCGTGCATAGTTTGCTACATGCATTTGAAGTCCATGAGGCCATATAAGTTCAACATAAGCAAGAAGTTATTATGGCCTCATGAACTCCAATTGCATTATTTGGGATAACTGCATACCCCTATCAAACCCTGGATGGGTGACACTCATCTCCCCATCCCCTTATCTTAATTACCCCCTGTCAATCTGTTACCACGAGACGCCCATGTGATGCCCGGGCAATTGCATGGTCATCGCACGGTCATCGCATGGAAAAACATAGTTCCTCCGAAAAAAAACGGGATTTTTGTCCCAATTTTGGGAATTTGTCCCCTCAGGAATAGTAGAAGACCAAGATTATGGAGGAACCAATGAAAGTAAAAATGAACGGCAGGCCCTGGGCCTATTCCGGCAAGGCAGATGACCTGGTATTCTGCTACAACAGGTTTTCGGGAACTATGTATGCCCGAAAGAAAGCCAGGCACAAAAGCACTGCCGAAAACGAGAGAATCGGAGATACCAGCAGGAGCATCTTTGGGCTGAATCCCTCAGCAGGATTCAAAAAGGACTTGCAGCTTTACCTTTTGGGTTACAATCGCCTCAGGGAGAATAGGGACAAGCCCGTGCAATCCTGGTCTGCCATGTATCTGCATCTGATGCACGCCATGACCAGGAAAGTAGAGAATGTGAATCTGCAAACAATCACCCGGGAAGAAATCTACCTGCGCAGTCTGCCTTGCGTCAGCATCAGAGCTGCCGTGGAAGCAGGAGTGCTGCCCGCCGTAAATGGCTGGGAGGGGCTGGAGCGCTTGCTGTAGATTTATTAAAAAAGGGCGACCCGCCGGTCGCCCCTACTTACATTATATTCTCACAGCTTGCTCTCACAGGACAACGTCCTCTCACAGCTTGCTCTCACAGGACAACGTCCTCTCACAGCTTGCTCTCACAGGACAACGTCCTCTCACAGCTTGCTCTCACAGGACAACGTCCTCTCACCTACTTCATCAGCATCATTTTCCTGGTTTTGGTATAGCCCTTGGTTTGCAGGCGATAGATGTATAAGCCAGAGCCAAGTAAACGGCCGTTATCATCCTTGCCATCGAAGGTAAGTTGCTGTTCTCCGGCGTACATGGTGCCACTGAACAGGGTGCGTACCAATTGACCGCGGCTATTGTAGATAAGCAGTTTCACAGGCGAGTTCTGATGCAGATCGAATTTTATCACCGTATGGGGATTGAAGGGATTGGGGAAATTGCCTTTCAGCTTGGTAACTTCCGGGATGGGAGGAACTATCGGTTCCACATGGAGGATATTTGAGAAAGCGGGAAGGCCATCGCCGCTATCCCACATGGCAAAAACCGCCCACAGGAAATCGCCAGTATTAAGGCCACCATGAGCTTCATCAGTAACGGCTATCAGGCTATCCACGCGGGCAACATAGGTCCACGAAGCCGGAGCTTGCTGCTGTCCATCCACCAGGAAGAATACTTCGTAATAATCCGGCAGGCTAAGCGCTGCAGGGGCTTCCCAGGTAATGGAAAAGGCTCCGCTATCCGCTACGGCAGTTACATTGGCAGCAGGAATGGGATGGTGAATGGTGCAGGTATTCGTAATTGGTTCAGACACTAAGTCACCATAAACTGAGCTTATACTATATACATAGGCACCATTGGGGACACTGGTATCGGTGTAGCTATTCCCCTCGGTAAGCTCAGCTATCTGATTGCCATTGCGGGTGATCCGGAACGAAGTAAGTCCACCTGTATCGCTAGGATCATTCCAGCTAAGATGCACCAGGCTGGAATCGGATACTGCTTCCAGAACAAAGCCTTCCACATAATATGGCATCAGCACATTGATCCAGGTGAATTCCTGCATGGGAAGCATAACCCCACCTGCATACACAGTTCTGATCCAGATCCGCCACAGTCCATTGGCCATGTAATCCAGATTGCAGGAAGTCTGGCTGATATCAATAGTAGCCAGCACCGTTCCGGAGCCATTGATCACCTGATATTGCTCCAAGCCATAAGTATCCATGGGAGCATCCCAATCCAGGCTAATACTACTGCCCTCTACACTGTGGCTAAGATTTTGCACCGGATAAGCAATGATATTTGTGAAGCTTATCTCCGCAGCAGCACTTTGGGAATTGGCATATACAGCAGCCACTTGATAAGTATGCTGGCCATTGGGGACGGTAATATCAGCAAAGGCAGTACTGGTAGTAGCTCCCAGGAAGGTACCGTTACGGGAAATACGATATTCGGAGAATCCCCCCATATCGACAGGAGCTTGCCAGGATAGGTAAATAACGCTTCCAGGACCACCGTAACTGAGATTACGAGGTGGATAAGCCAACATCACTTCTGCCACAACGGGAGCAGTTTGAGCGCTGGAACCAGCCTGATAAACGGCTTGCACGGTGTAGCTGTAAGTGCCATTGCCAAGGCTGTTATCGGTGTAGCTGAGATTGTTCTGTTCGGCAATCTGAGAGCCACTCCGGAAAATCCGGTAGTTCATCAGGAAGCCTGCATCGGCCACGGCTGTCCAGCTAAAGGTAACGTTATTATCATACACCAGAACCTGCGGCGCAATGGGAGGATAGATAACCTCCACATGGGCGATTCCGGCATCCGCAGGATTGGAGAGATGCGTGCCGAAAACTGCCACTATGGTGTAATGATAATTGGCATTGGCGAGGTCATTATCCTGATAACTGAGGGTAGTGG
>JAGOGT010000028.1:7960-9298 GCA_017996595.1 Candidatus Cloacimonadota bacterium | reverse complement strand
CGTTCAAATTTATCAGCATGCATTTGAAGTCCATAAGGCCATTTAAGTTCAATATAAACAATAAGTTACTTTGGCCTTATAAACTCCAATTGCATCAGTTCGCTCTCACAGCCCTGCTCTCACATTCTTAATCTCACAGCACAGCTCTCACAGCACAGCTCTCACTTCCTCCGGTCTCACTTGCGCCTAGCGCTCCCCCCTCATTTCTTTCTTGACAACTCCTCAAAAAAAATGAGGCTTGCATTTAGTGTGAAGTGTATGCCAGGATACTGATAGCGAAACAGATGTGAAAGGGAGCAAGATGCAGATAGACAGGCCTGTATTTGGAACCAGATGGTCCGTAGTGGCAGGGGGATTCCTGCTGGCGTTGATCGGCGGTTTATCCTATTCCTGGGGAGTATTTGTGCAGCCCCTGGAAAGCAGTTTTGGCTGGAGCAAAACCACTTCCATGCTTCCCTTGTCTGTATTCATGGTGTTTTTTGCGGTGATGATGATCCCTTCGGGTCGCTTGCAGGAAAAATATGGCACCCGCAATCTGATCACGGCCGGGGCCTTTCTCTTTTTTATTGCCTATAGTCTCAGTGCATTGCTGCATCATATTCCGCATCCGCAGTGGCTGATTTTCAGCTATGGAATTTTGGGAGGTTCTGCTTGCGGGATCACCTATTCCTGCGTTGCTCCTTCCATCCGGCGTTGGTTTCCCGATTATCCCGGCCTGGCAGTATCGCTGGGGGTGATGGGTTTCGGGCTGGCTTCCTTTGCCTTTGCGCCGCTGAAAGCTCGTTACATAATCCCTGCCATGGGGCTGGACGGCACTTTTGTGGTGATTGCCACGCTGTCCTTTGTGGTAACGCTTATTGCCTCACGCTTGGTGGTATTTCCCACGGATCAGTGGTACATGCATATTTATGGCTCCATGCATCTTCCGGACAGCACGGGAATGGTGCGTTCCAATCTGAAACCGGGGCAGATGATTCGCAAGCCGCTCTTCTGGCTGATCTGGCTTTCATTTTTGCTTTCGGTATATGGCTCGCTGTTGATCGTGGGGATTTTATCCAGCTATGGCCAGGAAGTAGTGAAGCTTAGCGGAGGCAAAGCGGCCCTGGCGGTTTCGCTTTTTGCCTTGTCCAATGGACTCAGCCGTCCCGTATCAGGTTTTATCAGCGACAGAGCAGGAGTTCTGAATGTTTTGGGAGTGGTGTTCTTCATTCAGGGGTTGGTATTTTTGCTTTTTCCTTTCTACATGCTAAGCTTCCATACGCTTCTGGCAGGGGCTTTGATTTTGGGAATGGGAATCGGAGCATCGCTGGCGCTATATCCGGTGCTCACTTCTGAATG